>CAKTMQ010000008.1 GCA_934573945.1 uncultured Oscillospiraceae bacterium
ATGATCAACCGCGAGCCCCATCCCGTGGATCGTGACCTGAAGATGACCCGTCCCGCTTTCGGCGGCCACCTGATGGCTTCCATCATCTGCCCCCGCTTCCGTCCCGCCATGGCCACTGTGCGCCCCGGCGTGATGAAGAAGCGCGTGTGCAAGAAGGACGCTGAGATCCTGCATCCCGCGTTTGCTCTGGAAGCCGCTGACATCCACACCGAGGTCACCGAGACCGTCAAGGCCGCCAAGAAGCTGGTCGACCTGATCGGTGCTGACTTCATCGTGTCCGTTGGCCGTGGTATCTCCAAGGACGTGGAGAAGGGCATCAAGCTGGCCGAGGAGCTGGCGGAAGTCCTGGGCGGCGTCGTGGGTTCCTCCCGCGCCTGCGTGGACTCCGGCTGGATCTCCGCTGACCATCAGGTCGGCCAGACCGGCAAGACCGTCCATCCCAAGGTCTATGTTGCTCTGGGTATCTCCGGCGCTATCCAGCACAAGGCTGGTATGCAGGATTCCGAGTGCATCATCGCCGTCAACAAGAACGAGACCGCTCCCATCTTCGAGGTTGCCGATTACGGCATCACCGGCGATCTGTTCAAGGTCGTTCCCGAGCTGATCGAGTCCATCAAGGCTGCCAAGGCCGCCAAGTAAGGTTCGATACTCTCATATTATAAAAAGCAGGCTGTCCATCGGACAGCCTGCTTTTTTGCTGAGAAAAAGCGCCCCTGCGGTGTATACCGCAGGGGCGCAGGAGGTTTATTTTGTGCTGAGGGAATACCCTTTCTGGGAGGGGCAGAAGCTGCTGTAAACAGCGCTGGTGCCGCTGCCCTTCATGGCACGCACCGTGTAATAGTAGACGTGCCCGGCCTCGGCGGTGGTGTCCTTCCAGTAGGCGGCGGAGGTGCGGCGGACGATCTTGAAGGAGCCCTTGGCGCCGGTATCGGAGCGGTAGACCTCATACTGCGTGGCGCCGGTCACCTTGCTCCAGCCGATAACAGTGCAGCCATCGGCGGCCTGCTCCAGATACATGGAGGGCGTGGCCAAAGCCGGGACGCTGACGGACTTGGCGGCGCAGAAGTCTCCGTAGACAGCGCTGGTGCCGCTGCCTTTCATGGCGCGCACCACGTAGTAATAAGTCTTTCCAGCTGCGGCGCCGGTGTCCTGCCAGCTGGTGGCGGTGGTGCGGCGGACGATCCTGAAGGTGCCTGCCTTGCCGCTGTCGGAGCGGTACACCTCATACTGTGCCGCGCCGGTGACAGCCGACCAGCGGACGTCAACGACGCTGGTGATGGTGTTGAGCCCCAGCATCATGGAGGGGGTATCCAGCGGCGCCGGGCAGCGGAAAGAGACAGGGTCGCAGAAGAGTCCGTAGACCACATCGGGCGCCGTGCCGTTGATGGCGCGCACCTTGTAGTAATAATTGGTGCGGGCTGCGGCGTTAGTATCGGTATAGGTCAGGCCGGAGGTACGGCGGACGATGGAGAAGCTCTTGCCGTCAGTGGAGCGGTAGACCTCATAGGCGGTGGCGTTGTCCACCTTCTGCCAGCTGAGGAGCGGCTTACGGCTGCTGTCAAGCGACGCCGTCACCACGGGTACGTCCAGCTCCACGGCGGTGCAGCGGCAGAACTCCATATAGCTGATGGCGCTGGAGACGCTGCCGTTGACAGCGCGGAGTCGGTACCAGTATTCGGTGCCGCCCTGAGCGGTGGTGTCGGTATAGGTGAGAGCGGAGGTGCGGCAGAGAATTTGCCATCCATCAGCAAGATCATTCCAGCGGTGGATCTCGTACCGTGTGGCACCGCTGACCTTGTCCCAGCTGATGACGGGCTGGCCCAGCTTGTTGACCTCGGTACGGAGGACGGGCGTGGCCAGCGTGGGAGTAAAGGCAATCTCAGTCGATTGGCTGAAAGCGCCCGGGTTGCCATTGGCGTCGATGGCGCGCACCTTAAAGGCGTAGGTGGCGCCGTCTGTCATAGAGCGGTCAGAGGTGAAGGAGGTCTCCTTCTGAATATCCCAGAGAGAGAACCAAGTGTCGCCGAGATTGCCGCTGACCTCACTGAGCCAGATCTCATAGGATGCCGCGCCGCTGACCGGGTTCCAGCGAATGTAGGGCATGCCGCCGCTGACAGTGGTGCTGGCGGTAAAGGTGGGGGCGGCAAGAGCGGCGCTGCCGGTGCAGGTGAGGGTGGCCGCACGCAGGGCGTTGTTGCCGGCGCTGATACGCATATGATCCCAGTCTGTCCGGCTGCCGGTGAAGCGCACGGAGGTGAGGGAAGTACAGCCGTTGAAAGCGTCCTTCGCGATGGACATGACGCTGCCGGGGATGGTGATGCTGCGCAGGCTGGTGCAGCCCCAGAACATTCGCCAGGCGATGTTGCTTATGCCCTCCGGCAGTACAATGCTCTGAAGGCTGGTGCAGCCCGCGAAGGTGCAGCCGCCGGTGCTGCGCAGCGTACTGGGCAGGGAGACAGTGCGCAGGCTGGTACAGTAGAAGAAAAGATCGCCGCTGACCCACTCCACGCCCTCGGGGATGACGATGGAGGTGAGACGCTCACAGTAGTAGAATACATTGGCGTCCAGGTAGACCAATGTGTTGGGCAGGGAGACGGCGGTGAGATTTCTGCAGTAGGCAAATGCACATTTGCCGATGCTGGTGACGCCGGGGTTGACCACCACCTTCCGGATGGTGTCCAGCAGTTCATCGGTGCACCAGGGTGCGGGCATATAGTCGTCGCCATCATTGATCCAGCCATATTCATACATTTCACCGGTGCCGCTGATGATGAGTGTGCCGTCGGACAGCGTCCAGGTCAGGTCATCGCCGCAGGTGCCGCCGGCCTCGGCCACGCCGGTGCACTGGATGGCCTTGGCGTCGCAGAAGTCGCCGTAAACGGTGCTGCTGCCGGTACCCTTGATAGCGCGAACCTTATAGGAATAGTGGGTGCCGACGACGGCGTTGGTCTCGGTGAACCGGGAGCCGGAGGTGCGGTAGATGATGGAGAAGTTCTTGCCGTCCGTGGCGTGATAGACCTCGTACTGGGTGGCGCCGTCCACCTTTGTCCAGCTGACCACCGGCTTACCGGTGCTGTTGTCCAGCGTCAGCGTTATCTGGGGCGTGCCCAGCAGGGCGGGGCAGCGGATGGAAGCGCTGGCGCAGAAGCTGCCGCTGTAGCTGCCGTTGATGGCGCGTACCTTATAGTAGTAGGTGGTGCGGGGCACGGCGCTGGTGTCGGTGTAGGTCAGGCCGGAGGTGCGGCGAATGATGGAGAAGGTCTTGCCGTCGGTGGAGCGATAGACCTCATACTGTGCCGCGTTGGCCGCCTTTGTCCAGGTGATGACCGGCTTGCCGTCGGAAAGAGACAGCGTCATGGCGGGTACGCCCAGCACGGGGGCGGTGCACTTGATGGACTGTGCGGCGCAGAACTTGCCGCTGGCGCCGCCGTTGATGGCGCGTACTACATAGTAATAGGTGGTGCCCACCGCCGTGCTGGTGTCGGTGTAGGAAAGGCCGGTGGTACGGCGGATGATCTTATAGCTGCCCGCCGCACCGGTGGTGGAGCGGTAGACCTCGTACTGGGCGGCGTTGACGGCCTTCGTCCAGCTGATGACCGGCTTGCCGTCGCTGCCCCTGGACAGGGTCATGACGGGGATGCCGGGCGTATTGGCACTGTAGTGGATGGTGGGATGGGTAGTGAGGTTCAGGTTGCCCTCCGCTATCTGGATGGCCTTCCACTGCTGCTGGGTGCCGTTGTAATAGACGTCATTGATGTTGAGCGCACCGGAGGTGGCGCCCTGATCGATCTTCGTCAGGGAAACGGGGAGATACAGCGTGGAAAGGGCACTGCAGTCCTCAAAGGCGAACTGGCCGATGGCGGTGACGCCCTCGGAGACGGTAACGGTCTGGAGCTTGGTGCAGTTGGCAAACAGACTCTCCTCGATGGTGGTCAGCCGCCGGGGGATCCGGACAGCGGTGAGACCGGTGCAGCCTGCAAAGACCTCTGCGCCGGTATTGCGCAGCGAGTCGGGCAGGGAGACGGTGCACAGTCCGGTGCACTCGCTGAAAGCGCCGAAGCCCAGATGGATGACACCCTCGGGCACGGTGACGGCGGTGAGGCCGGTGCAGCGGTAGAAGGCGTAGTCGCAGATGTGGGTCACGCTGCCGGGGATGGTGACGCTGCGCAGGTTGGTGCAGAACCGGAAGGCGCAGCTGCCGACGGTGGTGACACCGTCCTCGATGACCACGGCGGTGATCTGATCACGGCAGGTGTCCCAGGCGGGCTTTGTGGAATAGCTGTAGCCCTCCATTTCACCGGTGCCGCTGATGGTCAGCGTGCCGCCGGACAGTGTCCAGGTCACATTTTTGCCGCAGGAGCCCTCGGTGGCGGTGGTAGTGTCTGCCCAGACGGTGACAGGCAGCATGGTGCACACCATCACCAGCGCCAGCAGTGCGGACAGCAGTCGTTTTTTCACAGGTGATCTCTCCTTTCTTGCGCGGCCGCTCTATGCATGATGCACAACAGCGGCCGTATACACTTCTTTATCATAGCACGATCGTCACAAAAAGCAACCTTTTGAGCAAAAAACGCGGGGGGAAATGTGCCGCCTGGCAGCATAGGCGCGGGATGCGGGTCAAAAACCGTGAGGAAGAATGTGGAAAAAGACGGCAGGAGCCGTTATTTTCTTGCTTTTACAGGGAAAGAGTGCTACAATGTATAAAATAGTGCGTACTGTCGGAAGCGGCAGCGCGCAGAGAAAATAAGAGGTTCGGAGGAGCTGTATGAAGGGTATTATTCTGGCCGGAGGAAGCGGTACCCGCCTGTACCCGGTGACAAAGGCAATTTCCAAACAGATCATCCCTATTTACGATAAACCCATGATCTATTATCCGCTGTCCACACTGATGCTGGCAGGCATCCGGGAGATCCTGATCATCTCCACGGAGCGGGATGTGCCGATGTTCCGGGAGCTGCTGGGAGACGGCAGCCAGCTGGGTCTGCAGCTGAGCTATGCCGTGCAGGAAAAGCCCAACGGTCTGGCGGAGGCGTTCATCATCGGTGAGGAATTTATCGGGGATGACCATGTGTCCCTGATCCTGGGCGACAACATTTTCTACGGCGGCTATCTCTCCATGGCGCTCTCCCGCGCCGCGCAGGTGGAGGAGGGCGCAGTGATCTTCGGCTACCGTGTGCCCAATCCCCAGGATTTCGGCGTGGTGGAGTTCAACGCGGCCGGTGAGGTGGTGTCCATTGAGGAAAAGCCCGCCCAGCCCCGCTCCAACTATGCGGTGCCGGGTCTGTATTTCTATGACAACGACGTGGTGTCCATCGCCAAGGCGGTGAAGCCCTCCGCCCGGGGGGAGAAGGAGATCACCGCCGTCAACAACGAGTATCTGCGGCGGGGCAAGCTGCGGGTGGAGCTGTTCGGGCGCGGCATGGCGTGGCTGGACACCGGTACCCACGACGGCATGATGGAGGCCTCCAACTTTGTGTCTATCGTCCAGCGGCGGCAGGGACTGTACATCTCCTGCATCGAGGAGATCGCCTACCGCAAGGGGTATATCGACAAGGAGCAGCTGCTGCGTCTGGCGGAGCCGCTGCTGAAAACGGAGTACGGACGCTACCTCGTCCGGACGGCAGAGGAGAACTGAGAATGAAGAAAATGCTTGTGACCGGCGGCGCCGGCTTTATCGGCTCCAACTTTGTCCGCTACGTACTGGCGCAGTATCCCGCGGTGGAAGTGGTCAATCTGGACGCGCTGACCTATGCGGGCAATCTGGAGAATCTGACGGATGTGCAGGACGATCCCCGCTATACCTTCGTCAAGGGGGACATCCGCGACCGGCAGCTGGCGGCGGAGCTGTTCGCCAGATACGACTTTGACACGGTGGTGAATTTTGCCGCCGAATCCCACGTGGATCGCAGCATCACGGAGCCGGAGCTGTTCCTGACCACCAATATCATCGGTACGCAGACACTGCTGGACGCGGCGCGCCACGCATGGGCACTGGAACCGGACAACAAATACTGCCGGGAGTACAGGGAGGGCGTCCGTTTTCTGCAGGTGTCCACCGACGAGGTGTACGGCGCGCTGGGCAAGACGGGATTCTTTACGGAGACCACACCTCTCTCGCCCAACAGCCCCTATTCCGCCTCCAAGACCAGCGCGGATCTGATCGTGCGGGCGTACCACGAGACCTTCGGTATGCCGGTGAACATCACCCGCTGCTCCAATAACTACGGCCCCTACCAGTTCCCCGAGAAGCTGATCCCGCTGATGATCCACAACTGCCTGCAGGACAAGGCTCTGCCGGTGTACGGTGACGGGATGCAGATTCGCGACTGGCTGTATGTGGAGGATCACTGCTCCGCCATCTGCACGGTGCTGGAGAAGGGCGAGATCGGACAGATCTACAACATCGGCGGCAACAATGAAAAGGCCAACATCGAGATCGTCAAGCTGCTGCTGCGTGAGCTGGGCAAGGGCGAGGAGCTGATCACCTACGTGAAGGATCGCCCGGGACACGATAGGCGCTATGCCATCGACAACAGCAAGATCACCAGCCAGCTGGGGTGGGCGCCTGCCTACACCTTTGACGTGGGCATGAAAAAGACCATCGACTGGTATCTCAGCCATCAGGACTGGATGGAACGGGTGACCTCCGGCGCGTACCAGTCCTATTACGAGAAAATGTACCGCCAGTAAGCGGCGGGAGGGACAGACAATGGATAAGATTTTGGTTACACGATCCTCCATGCCGCCGTTTGAGGAGTACATGGAGGAGATCCGTGATATATGGGACAACCGCTGGCTGACCAACATGGGAGCGAAGCACCAGAAGTTGGTGGAGGAGCTGAAAGCCTGCCTGCAGGTGGAGAACGTGTCGCTGTTCTGCAACGGTCATCAGGCGCTGGAGGCGGCGCTGGCACAGTTCCCCCGGGGCGGCGAGGTCATCACCACGCCGTTTACCTATGGCTCCACCACGCTGGCCATCGCCCGCGCCGGATTGGTGCCGGTGTTCTGCGACATCGAGGAGGAGCAGTATACGCTGGATCCGGAGAAGATCGAGCCGCTGATCACGGACAAGACCGTGGCCATCCTGCCGGTTCACGTCTACGGGCATATCTGCCGGTGGCAGCGGATCCGCGAGATCGCGGACAAGCACGGGCTGAAGGTCATCTACGACGCGGCGCACGCCTTCGGCGTCAGCGAGAACGGCGTCAATGCTGCCGTGATGGGCGATGTGTCCATGTTCAGCTTTCATGCCACCAAGGTGTTCCACACGGTGGAGGGCGGCTGCCTGGCGTATAATGACGGATCCCTTGAGCCGTTCTTCACGGCGTGGGAGAAGTTCGGTATGTACGACGGCGAGCAGGCAGAGCTGATGGGCACCAACGCCAAGATGACGGAGTTTTCCGCCGCCATGGGGCTTTGCAACCTGCGGCATCTGGACGAGCAGATCGACTGCCGCCGTCAGGCGGCGGAGCGTTACCGCCGGCGGCTGAACGGCCGCTGCGGCATCGTGCTGTCACCGGAGCAGACGGGCGTTGTGTTCAACTACGCCTATATGCCGGTGCGGTTCCTGCCGGAAGAGCTGGGTTATGACCGCAATGCGGTGATGGATGCGCTGGCAGGGCAGGAGATCTTCGCCCGGAAGTATTTCTATCCGCTGACGTCGGCATTTCCGCTGGTGCAGCAGAACTATCCGGTACAGGCAACGCCGCTGGCACAGAAGGTGTCAGAGGAGATCCTGTGCCTGCCGCTGTACGCAGACCTGACTGCGGAGCAGGTAGATCGCATCTGCGATGTGATCACCGGGCTGTAAGGTGCGGACGGCGGAACGACGCGGAAAACAGGAGGAGGGCTGACGCCATGGCCGAAACGGGCAGACCGGACATACAGCTATTCGTATCCTGCCACAAGGAGTTCCCGGTTCCCAAGCTGCCGCTGCTGCACCCCATCCACGTGGGGGCGGCGCTGTCTGATGAGCGGATCGGGGGATACCTGCGGGACGACAGCGGGGAAAACATTTCGCGCCTGAACAGGCGCTACTGCGAGCTGACGGGACAGTACTGGGTCTGGAAGAATGTGGAGGCCGACTACTACGGCTTCTTCCACTACCGCCGGTATCTGTACCCGCGGCCGGACAGTCCCGTACCGTATATCATTCGCCCGGCGCCGGAGGAGACGCTCCTGCGGCAGTTGGGCTACGGCTATTTTGAGGAGCTGATCGCCCGGTATCAGCTCATTGCGCCCATCGGGGAGAATATGCACGTTTCCGTGCGGGAACACTACGGCACGGCGCCTTTCCACCGGGCAAAGGATCTGGCACTGGCGGAGGAGATCACGGCGCGGCGCTATCCGGCGTACAGAGCGGCCATGGAGCAGTACCTGTCCGGTTCGATATGCTATTTTGGGAATATTTATATCATGACCCGTGAGGTATTTCAGGACTACTGCGGCTGGCTGTTCCCGATTCTGGAGGAGTTTGACAGCCGCGCCGACCTGAGCGGCTGCAGCCCGCAGGAGCTGCGGGTGGACGGCTATCTGGCAGAGCGGCTGTTCGGTGTGTACTATACGCACCGCCGCCATGCGCTGGATTGTCTGGAGCTGCCCCGTGTCCATTTTGAGCCGGACACGGCACGGCGGCTCAAGCAGCAGGCCGTCAACACCCTGCTGCCGCCGGGAAGCGCCCTGCGGGCGGCGGTAAAGAGCTGCCGGAACAGGAAATAACAGAAAAGAGACAACGAACTATGGAGCAGAGCTTAGCGGGAAAAAAATTGCTGATCATGGGTGGTCGTCCGGCCGCAACGCCGGACATTGTGCGCAGTGCCAGGCGGATGGGCGTCTATACGATCGTGACGGATAATGTTCCGCCGGAGCGGTCGCCGGCCAAACTGCTGGCGGATGCCTACTGGGACATCAGCACGGCGGAGGTGGAGCGCCTGGCGGAAAAGGTGAAGGCGGAGGGGATCGACGGGATCTTTACCGGCGTCCATGAGTTCAACCTCAAGCGCACCAGAGAGCTTTGCGCCCTGTGCGGTATGCCCTTTTACGCCACGGAGGAGCAGCTGCGCCTGAACTTCGACAAGACCTTTTTCAAGGAGCAATGCGTCCGCGCCGGGATCACGGTGCCGGAGAGCTATACCGTGTCCGACCCGCCGCTGGACGCACAGCTGCAGGCGGTGCGGTATCCGGTCATTGTCAAGCCCCGGGACGGCGGCGGCGGCGTAGGTGTGACGATCTGCGAGGACGAGACGGAGCTGCGGCAGGCCATCCCCGGAGCGGTGGCCGGCTCTCCTACAGGCCGGTTCGTGGTGGAGGAATACGTAAGAGGCCGGGAGATCACGGCGGTGTACACCATGAAGAACGGACAGATCGGCCTGTCCGCCCTTCGTGACCGGTATCCCACCAGGGATCACGACAGAGTCACCTCCCAGTACGACCTCTCGCTGATGCCCTCCCGGTATCTGCCGCTGTTTCTGGCGCAGAGCGACCCGGGGTTCCGGCGGCTGCTGGAAAGCGTCCATGCCGCCGACGGCTGTGTGTTCTTTCAGGGGATCGCCGCGCCGGAGCGGATCGTCTTTTTCGAGTGCGGCTACCGGCTCAACGCCCTGTGCGACTACCACAACATCCAGGACGCCTGCGGCGTCAGCTATCTGGATATGATGATCCGCTATGCCCTGACGGGCAGCATGGGAGATGCCGACTTGAGCGCGGAGGATCCGGCGCTGCCGTTTTTCAGCGGGATCTTCAATTTGACAGCGCGTCCCGGCGTCATCGGACGGATGACCGGCCGGGAGGAGGCGCTGCAGCTGGCGAACGTGATCGCGGCGGATTACCTGAAGGTGCCCGGAGACACCATTACGGACGATGCGGCCATGACCCAGTCCGTATTCCGTGCCCACGTCCGGGGACGGGATCGGGAAGAGCTGGCGGAGGTGATCCACCGTATCCAGACGCTGGTGCGGGTGGAGGACGTTCACGGCGAGAATATGCTGTTCCGCCCCTTTGATACACAGCGGCTGTACGAGCCGTTTTGATGACAGACATGGATGGATACATGAGAGCGGACGGTGGCCTGCGGGATGCGGAGCCGCTGGTGAGCGTGATACTGCTGACGTATAACCACCGGCACTATATCCGGCAGGCCATTGAGAGCGTGCTGGCGCAGGAGATGCCCTTTCCCTGCGAAGTGCTGATCGGGGACGACGCCTCTGACGACGGAACGAGCGAGATCGTGGCGGCGTATGCCCGGCAGTATCCGCAGCTGATCCGGGCGTTTATCCGGCCGAAAAATCTGGGCGCCGCGCGCAACGCGGCGCTGCTGCTGCAGGAGGCGCGGGGGGCGTTTCTCGCCTCTTTGGAGGGAGACGACTACTGGACGGATCCCGGCAAGCTGCGCAAGCAGGTCACCTTTTTGCAGGAGCATCCCCGGTTTATCGGCTGCACCACCCGGATACGCTGTGTGGACGCGGAGGGAGCACCTGTAAAGGGCAAGCCGGCGTGGATCCGGCAGAAGCGGATCTTTACGTGGCGGGATTTTGACGGCGTGCACCTGCCGGGACAGGCGTCCAGTCTGGTGCGCCGCAATATTTTTCGTGCACCTGAACACGATTATTCCGTGCTGACCAGAGTAGATCCGATGATCTCGGACAGAACGGCCATGCTGCTTTTTTTGCTGCAGGGCGACTTCTACTGTTTTGATGAGCCGATGAGCGTATACCGGTATGCTGCCGCGTTCCACGGCAGCAACATCACCTCGCAGCTGGCCGGTGCGGAGGCTGTGAAGCGGGACTACCGGATCACCTGCGCGTTGGAGCGGTATGCCCGGGAGGAATTCGGCAGGCAGCTGACATTTTCCCGGTTCCGCCGGGAGCTGTATGCCAAGGCATGGGTGCGCGGCGTGTTCGACGGCTCCCGGGAGATGCGGGAGCTGGCGCGGCAGATCCGCGAAGAGGACGCGCACAGGTGGCTGTGCGGGGCATTGCTGCCGTTTTATATGGGCGATATGGCATGGCGCAGAGTTGTGCGCCGTTTGCGATAGACCTGAGGCATCAAGGGGAGAGAAAAACAAACAAGGAGGGGGAACGGGTGCGGTTTCTGCACGTTTCGATTTCAAGCGTTCGGATGATGGATACCTATACGCGGATGATCCGGACGAATTTTCCCGAGGAGGAGCATCGCTTTTTGTACTGCGACAAGATCGCAGGGGATGACAGACAGCTGCTGGACTACGGCAATTCGGTAGAGACAGAGGGCTCGCTGCACCAGCGGCTCAAAACGATCCGCAAGGAGATGGATGAGGCGGACTATATCATCTGGCACGGGCTGATGGCCGGCGCCAAGCGGATGATGCTCCCGCTGCTGTTCCGGCAGTATATGCGCAAGTCCGTCTGGATCATCCGGGGGATCGATCTGTATAACTGGAAAAAACAGGGGCGCGGGCTGAAGACCTGGCTGACCAACCGGGTGAATTACCGGGGACGGAAGAGTATGCCCTATGTGTGCGTGATCTTTGAGCCGGATGAGGCGGTGTATCACCAGCAGTTCGGCGACAGCGCCCGGATCTTCTACACGCCCTATCCCATTTCGGAGATGGCGTTCGACTCCATGGAGAGCTATCGGGGGCGTAAGCCCCGTGCCAACGGCAAAACCTATATCCAGGTGGCGCACAACGCCTACACGTTCAACCGCCATCTGGAGCTGCTGGATGCGATCCGGCAGTATCAGGATGAGAACGTCCGGGTGGTGGTACCCCTGAGCTACGGAAACGACTGGTACAACCAGCAGGACGGGTATATTACCACGGTGCAGAAAAAGGCGCAGGATTACTTTGGAGACAAGGCGGTGGTGCTTCATCGCCTGATGCCGGCGGAGGAGTATTCCGAGGCGCTGTGCAATATCGACGTCAGCGTGTACGGCGCCCGCCGCCAGAACGCACTGGGCAATATTTTCCGCTCCCTCTACGTGGGGAACAAGGTGTTTCTGCCAAAGGACAACCCGGTCTACAGCTACTTTACAGACAACGGCATCGCACTGGGCTGTACGGACGACATTGAGAAGATGAGCTTTGAGGAGTTTATCCGGCCACTGTCCTCTGACAGAGCCGTGGCCTGGATCCGGGAGCAGCACCATCCGGCGGCGGCAGCGGTGTACTGGCGGGAGCTGTTTGAGGCACTTCGCCGGAAAAAAACGGGAGAGACGTATGCACCGCTCACCCGTGAAGCCCGGGAGCAGCAGATCAAAGAGGCGCTGGCCAGAGTGTTTCCGGAGACGGAGACGCTGCCCGGCGCTGCCCGGAGAAAGCAGAATTACATCGACTTTTCCCGCTATGTGGGGCTGCCCAAGGGCACAGTTCTGAGTGCGGTGAAGAGCGTGCTGATCGTGGGGGCGGGCAATCTGGGACAGAGCATCTGTCACCAGATGTTCCGCAGCAATGCCGCAGGCATGAAGTGGGATGTAACGGGTTTTGCCGACTACGAAAAGGAATGCCTGCCGGCGGACATCGACGGCTGCGATATTATCAGCCGTCCGGAGGACATCTGTGTGTCCGGGGATGTGGGGATCGTCAACGCTCTGGAGACCATTGAGGAGCGCCGCCGGTTTCTGGCGGAGCTTTCGCCGGAGCAGGAGGCCGCGCTGTACACCTTTTGCGCGGAGACCTCGTACATCGACGGAGCGGCGGCAGTCGGCGGCGGCTGCACGGCCACGGGACACAGCTACATACACGCGGGAAGCACCGTCGGCCGCGGCTGCCTGCTGAAATCCGCTACGGTGGAGAGCGACGCGGTGGTGGGCGAGTGCTGCACGCTTTTGCGGAACAGCTGGATCGGCGACGGCGCCGTGCTGGGCAGCGGTGTGACAGTGGGTGCTTTCGCACGGATCGCGCCCGGCGTTGTAGTGGGCGACAACTGCACCATCGAACCCTTCAGCGTGATCACGGAAAATATGACGGATGAGGAGAAGAGTACGCTATGAGGCTGATCGTGACCGGCGCATCGGGCGTTTTGGGAAGTGAGCTGATCCGGCAGACCATGGAAACGGCGCCGCAGACGGAGATCGTGGCCGTTGCGCGGCAGACCGCGCAGCTGCCGCAGCAGTGGCATGAGAGCGGCCATGTGGCCTGCCGCAGCTGGGCGGAGCTGGCAGCGATGGAGCTGGCGGACGGCGATGTGGTGGTGCACTGCGCCTTCCCTCGCAAGGAGGATGGACAGGCGCTGACGGAGGCGCTGACACTGACCGTATCCCTTTTGAAAAAGGTGGGTACGTCGGGGAAGCAGGTGGCCGTGGTGGGCATCTCCTCCCGCAGTGTATACGGGCAGAACCCGGAGACGCCTTGGCGGGAGACGACGCCGCCTATGCCGAACGCCCCCTATGCGCTGGCAAAGATGGCGCAGGAGCTGCTGATCCGGCAGGCGGCGGAGGCATATGGCTTTTCCTATACGCTGCTGCGTCTGGCCGGCCTGATCGGCGTGGGCATGGAGGCGCGGCTGGTGTCCCAGATGACGATGCGCGCCATCCGGGATCGTGCGCTGACCGTCATGGGCGGGCAGCAGCAGTTTGCCATGCTGGATATACGGGACGCCGCCGCGGGGCTCCGTGCGCTGCTGCGCCGTGATCCGGCGCAGTGGGAGACGCTGTATAATCTGGGCGCGCCGGCGCCGGTGCTGCTGCGGGATATGGCAGAGGTGATCCGCCAGCGGGCGTCTGCCCTGTATGGGTGGCGCGTGACGGTGTCCCGTCAGGACAAGGATGTGTCCCTGCTGGACGCCATGGACTGCACGAAATTCTATACGCAGATGGACTGGAAGCCCCGGTATACACTGGCGGATACGGTGGACCATCTGTTTGCAAGTTACAGGACAATGCCGCAATAATGCGTGCTGGAGGAGAAGCATGAAAAAGGTTTTATTATTGGGTGGATCTCTCTTTCTGCTGCCGGTGATCGAGGCTGTGCACAAGCTGGGCTATCAGGCCGTCACCTGCGACTACCTGCCGGACAACGACGCTCACAAATTCGCGGATGAATACCACAATGTCAGCACCACGGATCGGGCTGCGGTGCTGGCACTGGCGAAGGAGCTGCAGGTGGCGGGCATCATGTCCTTTGCCTGCGATTCCGGTGTGGACACGGCGGCCTATGTGGCGGAGCAGCTGGGGCTGCCCTCGGTGGGCAGCTCTGAGGCGGTGGATATTCTGCAGAACAAGGCACGCTTTAGAAAGTTCCTGGCGGACAACGGTTTCAATGTACCCACTGCGCGGGGCTATGCCTGCGCGGAGGACGCCGTCAGGGAGGCAGGGGACTTCCGCTGGCCGGTGATCATCAAGCCAACGGATTCCGCGGGCAGCAAGGGCGTGACAAAGGTCACAAAGCCGGAGGACATCCCGGCGGCGGCGGAATACGCCACGCAGTTCTCCAAAACAAAGACCTTCATTATGGAGGAATTTATCGAGAAGCAGGGGTGCTCCTCTGATTCCGACTGTTTTTCCGTCAATGGGAAGCTGGTGTATTGCTCCTTCAGCAGCCAGCGGTTTGACGGCGAGGCGGCCAACCCCTATACGCCGTCGGCGTACAGCTGGCCGTCGGATATGCCTCAGGCGGCGCAGGAGGAGCTGCGCCGTGAGCTGCAGCGGCTGATCACGCTGCTGGGGCTGCAGACGTCGCTTTACAACATCGAGACCCGTCTGGGAACGGACGGCAAGCCCTATATCATGGAGGTGTCGCCCCGGGGCGGCGGCAACCGTATTGCGGAGGTGCTGCGCATCGCCACGGATACCGACCTGATCACCAACGCGGTGCGGGCGGCAGTGGGACTGGAGACCGAGGGCATCAGCGGCGATCCGGTCTATGACGGTAGCTGGGCGGAGGTGATCCTCCACAGCGAGGAGAGCGGCGTTTTCAAGGCGCTGGAGCTGGAGCCTGCGTTTGAAAAGAATTATGTCGTGCAGAAGGATCTGTGGGTGAAGCCGGGCGACGAGATCCGGGAATTCACCGGTGCCAACTGCATGATCGGCACGCTGGTGCTGAAATTTGCCGACGAGGCGGAGCTGGTGGATCACATGAGCCGCCTGAAGGACTATATCCGTGTAGCGGTGGAGTGAGCGGCAAAGAACAGTCAAAAATTGATCCTGACACACGGGAAACGCCGTGTGGTTTACCTGTTGGGAAATAAAAGCATATGATTCAAAAATACCTGCGCTACCAGTTCCTCTTTGAGGAACTGGTAAAGCGTGACTTTAAGAAAAAATACAAGCGCACCGTGCTGGGCATGGCGTGGAGTCTGCTCTCGCCGCTGCTGATGCTGCTGGTGATGAAGCTGGTCTTTACGCAGTTTTTCGGCCGTACCATGGAGCACTATACCATCTATCTGTTCTGCGGCAACCTGGTGTTTTCCTATTTCAATGAGTCCACCTCGCAGGGCATGACTTCGCTGATGAGCAACGCGGCCATTTTTACCAAGGTCAATGTGCCCAAGTATCTGTTCCTGTTCTCCAAGAACGTACAGACCCTCATCAATTTCAGCCTGACGCTGTGCATTTTCTTCGTTTTCTGCGCCTTCGACCACATTCTGTTTACGTGGAAATTCCTGCTGCTGCTGTACCCCATCTGTCTGCTGGTGCTGTTCAACATCGGCATGGGGCTGATCCTGTCGGCGCTGTTTGTGTTTTTCCGGGATATTCAGTATCTATGGGGCATTTTTACGCAGCTGCTGATGTACGCATCCGCCATCTTCTATACCATCGAACACTACAGTTACAATGTCCAGTGTCTGTTCCTGCTCAATCCGATCTACCTGTTTATCCGGTATTTCCGGAAGATCGTGATCGAGGCCACCATCCCCACGGTATGGTTCCACCTGCTGATGCTGGGTGATGTGCTGGTAGTAGTGGGGATCGGCTGCTGGATGTACAAGAAGTACAACACGCGGTTTTTGTACTACGTATAAGGAGGCAGTGATGAGCATTTTAGAGGTCAACAATGTCTCCGTCCGCTATATTACCGGCGATTTCAAGGACATTGGCCTGAAGGAATACGTGGTGCGCAGGTTGAAGCATAACTACCACGTCAAGGAATTCTGGGCGGACAAAAACATCACATTTTCGCTGGAAAAGGGTGATATGCTGGGCATTATCGGTACCAACGGCGCGGGCAAATCCACGCTGCTGAAGGCCATCTCCGGCATTATGGAGCCGACGGAGGGCTATGTCCGCCGGGAGGGGACGATCGCGGCACTGCTGGAGTTGGCCAGCGGCTTTGACGGCGACCTGACCGTGAAGGAGAACACCTATCTCCGGGGCGCCATGCTGGGCTATACCCGGAAGTTTATGGACGAGATGTATGAGCAGATCATCGATTTTGCGGAGCTGCGGGAATTTGAACACCGCCCCTTCAAGCAGCTGTCCTCCGGCATGAAGTCGCGGCTGGCCTTTGCCATCGCCAGTCTGGTGCAGCCGGACGTCCTGATCCTGGACGAAGTGCTGTCGGTGGGCGACGGCGCGTTTCGCAAAAAGAGCGAGGCCAAGATGCGGGAGATCCTGTCCTCGGGCGCTACCACCATTCTGGTGTCCCACTCCCTGCACCAGGTACGGGAGCTGTGCAGCAAGATCCTGTGGCTGCATAAGGGTGAGCAGGTGGTATTCGGCGGCGATGTAGAGGGGATCTGTGACCGCTATCAGGCGTTTCTGGAGGGAAAGGTGACGCTATGACAAAGGGCTATGACTATCTGATCGTAGGCGCGGGGCTGTTCGGCGCGGTGTTTGCCCGGGAAATGACGGACGCCGGCAAGCGCTGCCTGGTGATCGACCGGCGGTCTCATATCGGCGGCAACGTCTATACGGAGGAGCTGGAGGGGATCCAGGTGCACCGCTACGGCGCCCATATCTTCCACACCAACGACGAAGCGGTATGGCGCTATATGTGCCGCTTTGGGACATTCAACCGGTTCACCAACGCGCCGGTGGCCAATTATCGGGGAGAGCTGTATAACCTCCCCTTCAACATGAATACATTTTACCGGATGTGGGGTGTGACCACACCGGAGCAGGCGCAGGCCGTGATCCGGCAGCAGCGCGGCGAGATGGAGGGCAGAGAGCCGCAGAATCTGGAGGAGCAGGCCATTCAATTGGTGGGACGCGATATATACGAAAAGCTGGTGAAGGGCTATACCCAGAAGCAGTGGGGGCGCCCCTGTACGGAGCTGCCGGCTTTCATCATCCGCCGCCTGCCGGTGAGATTTACTTACGACAACAACTATTTCAACGCGGCGTGGCAGGGAATCCCCACAGAGGGCTACACGGCGCTGGTGGAGCGGCTGCTGGAGGGGATCGACGTCCGGCTGCAGGAGGACTACCTGACCCGGAAGCCGTATTACGACGGTCTGGCGCGGCGTATTGTCTATACCGGGCCGATAGACGCCTATTTCCATCACCGGCTGGGAGTGCTGGCATACCGCAGTCTCCGGTTTGAGACGGAGGTGCTGGACGAGGAGAATTATCAGGGCGTGGCCGTGATGAATTATACCGACGCCCAGACGCCCTATACCCGGGTGATCGAGCACAAGCATTTCGCTTTCGGCACACAGCCGAAAACCGTTATCAGCCGGGAGTACAGTGTGGAGTGGCAGCAGGGAGACGAGCCTTACTACCCGGTGAACGATGAGAAAAACGCGGCGCTGTACAGCGCCTACCGGGAACTGGCGCAGCAGGAGCCGCAGGTGATTTTCGGCGGCAGACTGGGCGAGTACCGCTACTACGATATGGATCAGGTGGTTCGCGCCGCGCTGGACTGCGCCGCCCGGGAACGGATGACGAGCTGAGAACGCCTTATACGGTCGGCTGAGGGAGGCCGCCGGTCAAATAGGAAAGAGAAAATCAAAACAGAAAGGGGAACGATTATGAAACGATTGACCAGTGCGCTGCTTGCGCTCCTGCTGTGTCTGACGCTGCTGCCGACAACGGTAATGGCGGCGGAGCCGACACCGAAGGAGTGGTCCGGAACCGTCATCAATCCGCTGTATGCGGATGTGATGACAGAGGAGGATCTGCTTACCTGGGAAGAGGCAAAGGCGCTGGACGCGAAAGAGCAGCCGCTCTCCGCCAACGAGATGCAGACCTACAATGCGGCGGTCTATGTCAACAAAGAGCAGGTAGTGGAGGCCATCCGTGCCCAGATGGTGCGGCGCGTCAGCGCGATCGAGATCCACTGCAGCTCTTCTATTGCGACCACATCTCAGGCCAGTGAACTGATAGTACTGGCTATGGAGCACGGCAGAGGCGGCAAGGACGCCCCCAAGAGCGGCGATTCGCTGCTGTATGAGTATGGTGGATGGAACTGCGCTATGTCTACCAGCGGCACGACGGTCACCATCCGCTATGCCATGACTTACTACACCACGGCCAGTCAAGAGCGGCAGTTGGATTGGAAGATCGAGGCCTTGAAGAACCAGCTGGATCTGACAAATACGCGTACAACGGCCTACGAGAAGGTCGTGGCCATTCATGAGTGGATCAAGCAAAAAGTGGAGTACGGCGGCAGCGGTTATATTCAATATACGGCCTATGGTGCGGCTGTCAACGGTTTGGCGGTGTGCCAGGGCTACTCGGTGCTGTTCTATCGTCTGGCCATGGAGGCCGGTATCGACGCACGTGTGGTCTCCGGCTGGGGCAACGGAGGCCGCCATGCCTGGAACATCGTGCAGCTGGGGCAGAAGTACTATCTGCTGGACTGCACCTGGGATGAGAACACGAACTCCAACCAGTATTTCCTCAAAGGCAGTACCTGGTTCTATGGAGCAGGCGACCACGTGCCCAGCGGCGAGGAGATCGGCGGCAATCCCGATTATACCTCCGCTGCGTTCAATGCCAACATTTCTACGGTGGATTATCAGCTGGGCACCGGTTCTGTGCCCGGCATGGTGCTGACGCTGAACAACTCCCGG
Organism: uncultured Oscillospiraceae bacterium; assembly: GCA_934573945.1. Taxonomy (GTDB): domain Bacteria; phylum Bacillota; class Clostridia; order Oscillospirales; family Oscillospiraceae; genus Vescimonas. The sequence goes on from CAKTMQ010000008.1 coordinate 18,927, forward strand.
CAGCCGGTGGTGCAGTGGACGGCGGTCTCCGGTGCGACCGCGTATGAGGTGTACCGCTCCACCAACGGTACGGATTACAGCATCGTGCGCCGTTCCTCGGCACTGAGCTTTACGGATACCAGTACGGCCATCAACACCAGATATTACTACAAGGTGCGGGCGGTGTTCAGCAGCGGTTACAGCAGCTTCTGCGGTGCCAGAAGCATCCTGACCCAGCTGGAGCTGGAGGAGATCAACCTGCGCTTTGATCCCGGCACGGTCAACGTGCAGGTGGGCGCCTCTGTTGCCAGCGTCAACAGCGCGTTTGTTTCCAGCTGCAGCCGCTACGCGGACGGTGTCGGCTATACGCTGGATACCTCCGGCTGCTGCCTGGCCACGACAGATTCTGAAGGCTATTTTGTGTCGGTCGGCACCAGCGGTAAGATCACGGCGAGCGGTGAGTATTATTTCCGGTTCAATCTGGTCGCCAAGGATGGCTATGTGTTCCCTGTCGGGGAAAAGAATAAGCTCAGCGGTGCCGACGTTTCCCTCCGCATCAACGGTGAGTTGGTGCCCTACTATTGGACGATCAGTATGGAAACGCCCTATGTGGCAAAACTGTACATCCCCGTTCCCTATCGGGTGACGGTCACCGGCGGTACCTCCGCTGTGGCGCCGGATGAGAACTTTGCTAAAATGCCCTCCTCTATCGCCGCCAAGGGTGATATGGTCTATCTGACAGCAGATAAGGCGGTAAACGGCACCGTGTTCTCCAAGTGGACACTGACCTCCGGAAATGCCACCTTGTACAGCTACGGCACAGAGGGTGTGTCCTACTTCTATATGCCCAACGGCAATGTGTCCGCCAAGGCGGTGTACCGCCTGACAGGCGTGCCTACCCTGACGACCGGCACCGATACCGCCAGCGGCAAGCCGGTGCTGAAGTGGACGGCAGTCACCGCTGCGACCCAGTACGAGGTGTACCGCTCCACTACCGGAGCCTCTGGCAGCTACAAGATCGTCCGTCGTACCACAGGGCTGACGTTTACCGACACCGACGCTACGGCAGGCAGCACCTACTACTACGTGGTGCGGGGCGTGCGGAACGGCGACACCTACGGCAGCTTCTGCGCGGCAAAAACAGTGAAGTGCATAGCTGGGCTGACGGTACCCACCATGACGCTGTCCGTCAACACCGCCGGTCAGCCGGTGGTGAGTTGGAGCAAGGTCAGCGGCGCGGCGCAGTATGAGGTGTACCGCTCCGACACCGGTGCTTCCGGCAGCTATAAGATCATCCGCCGTACCACGGCGCAGACCTTTACCGATACCAGCGCCGCGGCGGGCAGTACCTGGTACTACGTGGTGCGCGCCAAGAACAGTACCATTACCGGCAAGTTCTGCGCGGCCAAGTCCGTTGCGGCGATCGCCAAGCCGGTGATTACGGTGACAACCGATGCCGCCACCGGCAAGCCGGTGGTCAGCTGGGGCAAGGCCAACGGTGCGGCGCAGTACGAGGTATACAGCTCTACTACCGGCGCAGCGGGCAGCTACAAGATCGTCCGCCGTACCACGGCGCAGACCTTCACCGATACCAACGCCATAGCAGGCACTACTTATTACTACGTGGTACGCGGCATCAACGGCAAAGTCAACGGCAGCTTCTGCGCGGCGAAGTCCGTGAGATGCGTGGCGGTCAGCAAACTGACTGCGCCCACCATGACCCTGTCCGTCAACACCGCCGGCCAGCCGGTGGTCAGCTGGAGCAGGGTCAGCGGCGCGGCACAGTATGAGGTCTACCGTTCCACCACCGGCACCTCCGGCAGTTACAAGATCGTCCGCCGCACCACGGCGCTGACCTTCACCGATACGCAGGTTACGGCGGGCAGCACCTATTACTACGTGGTGCGTGCCATGAACGGCTCCACCTACAGCGCATTCTGCGCGGCGCAGTCCGTGCGGGCTATCAAGCTGGGCGTACCCAGCATAGGAATCGGTTATGATGGCTACACCGGCCAGCCCGTCGTTGAATGGAGCAGGGTCAGCGGCGCGGCGCAGTATGAGGTGTACCGTTCTACCACCGGCGCAGCGGGCAGCTACAGGATCGTCCGCCGCACCTCGGGGCTGAGCTTCACGGATACTACGGCAGTGGCGGGTGTGACGTACTACTATGTGGTGCGGGCGATCAACGGCAACGTCAAGGGCAGTTTCTGCGCAGCGCAGGACATAAGATGCTTGTTGGCGACGCCGGTAATGAGTTCCATACAGGGGAGCTTGAATGGAGAGATGGGTGCCCCCAGCCTGTCGTGGCGGGCTGTAGAAGGCGCGGAGTACTATGCAGTTACCCGTTCGCTTACGCGGGATGGAGGCTATACACTTGTGGAGATAAAGACAGAGACGGAATATCAACCAACCGAAGCCAGTGGGCCGGCCTATTACTATAAGGTAGTGGCGTGGAAGGGCGACCTGTACAGCCTGGACGGCGGACCAGTGCAGGTGTACGCCTGGGGCTGATACCCGGTGCGACAGTACAGGATCGAATAAACAGCAGACCACGGCTTTGCCGTGGTCTGCTGTTTTCCTGTTCTACAGCACTTATTTGCCCCCGCGGGGCAAGTAAATCTTGCCATTCGCGGGCGTCTATGATACGATACAAGAAGAAAATGCAAAAAAGCCGAGGGGGGTAACGATTGTGAAACGCCTTACCAGTGCGCTGCTGGCGCTTCTGCTGAGCCTGATGCTGCTGCCCACCGCCGTGATGGCGGCGGAGCCCGCCCAGCAGGGAAACAGCGACTCGATCACCTACATCAATCCGCTCTATGAGGGCGTTGTTACAGAGGACGACCATCTCACCTGGGAGGAAGCCCGGGCGCTGGACGTTCAGGACGGGCTGGCCGCCGCTGCGCGGAGCAGCGGCGCCAACGCCACCACCAACGCCGGCACCTATACCAGCATGGCGCAGATCGCGGAGGCGCTCCGCTATCAGATGGTGCGGCGTACCCGGACGGTGGAGTTCTCCTGCAAGACCTCCGTGACTAACCCGTATGACAATTCGCTGCCCCGGAAGATGATGATCCAGGCGGTGGCGCATGGCAAGGGCGGCAGCGAGGCACCCAGAAGCGGCGATTCCCTGCTGTACCAGTACGGGAAGTTTGATTGCAGCTGGGAGTGGGCGAAAGGCGTTGTTACCTATCGCTTTGTCATCTATTATTACACCACTGCCGCGCAGGAGACAGCGCTGAACAGAACGGTGACCGCTCTGAAGAGCAGCCTGGGACTGAACAACGCGGGAAAAACGGATTACCAGAAGATCAGTGCCATTCACGACTGGATCAAGAACAATGTGTCCTACGAGATGACAGACAGCACCCAGTGGACGGCCTACGGCGCGGCGGTTCTGGGCAAGGCGGTGTGTCAGGGCTATTCGGTGCTGTTCTACCGTCTGGCGCTGGAGGCTGGGATCGACACCTATGTGATCGCCGGTCAGGGCGGCGGAGAGGCGCACTCCTGGAATATCGTCCGGCTGGGCTCGAAGTATTATCTGGTGGACTGCACTTGGGATGAAAATCTGAACACGAACAGATACTTCCTGCGGGGCAGCAATTGGTTCTACAGCGCAGAGGGCGGCCACACGGCAGGCACCAGCCCGGAGAACTATACCCCCCGCAGCTACGACTACAATGCCGCGCCCTTTACCACCATCGTATCCAAAACGGACTACCGCACTGCCAGCGCGGTATCCTCCGTGTCACTCCGTACCAATGCGGCCACCGGCAAGCCGGTGATCAGCTGGAGCGCGGTCAGCGGCGCGGCACAGTATGAGGTGTACCGCTCCACCAACGGCACGGCTTACAGCATCATCCGCCGCACCACGGGACTGAGCTACACCGACACCACAGCCGCCGCGGGTACTACCTATTATTACAAGGTACGCGCCAACGACAGCACCGGTGTTTACGGCGACTGCTGCGCGGCCAAGTCCATCCGCGCGGCCGCGCCCCTTGCCGTGCCCAGCGTGACGCTGACCACCAACGGCGCTACCGGTAAGCCGGTGGTCAGCTGGGGTGCTGTCACCGGTGCGGCGCAGTACGAGGTCTACCGCTCTGCCACCGGCAGCAGCGGCAGCTATAAGATCGTCCGCCGCACCACAGGGCTGAGCTATACAGATACCGCCGCGTCGGCGGGCAGTACCTATTATTATGCGGTGCGTGTAGTGACCGGCAGCGGCGATGTGGGCAGCTTCAGTGCGGCCAAGTCCATCCGCTGCGGCAGCCCGCTGGCGGTGCCCAGCGTGACGCTGCGCACCAATGCGGCCACCGGCAAGCCGGTGGTCAGCTGGAAGGCGGTCAGCGGCGCATCCCGGTATGAGGTGTACCGCTCCACCACCGGAACGGCCAATTCCTACCAGTATCTGACCCGCACCACAGGAGTGACCTACACCGACACCGCCGCGACGGCGGGCAGCACCTACTACTATGTGGTGCGTGTGGTGGCCGGCAGCGGCGACAGGGGCGCTTTCAGCGCCGCCCGCGCCATCCGCTGCGGCGGTGCGTTGGCGTCGCCGTCAGCGACGGTCAGAACCAACGCAGCCACCGGCAAGCCGGTGGTCAGCTGGAGCAAGGTCAGCGGCGCCGCTCAGTATGAGGTCTACCGCGCGGTCAGCGGCGGCAGCTACAGCATTGTACGCCGCACCACGACACTGAGCTTTACGGATACCACGGCGATGGCCGGTACCACCTACTACTACAAGGTGCGTGTGCTGACCGCCAACGGCGACGCGGGCTATTTCGGCGCGGCGCGGGGCATCCGGTGCGCTTCGGCGCTGGCGGTGCCTGCTATGTCGCTGCAGAACGATACCGCCACCGGCAAGCCGGTGATCAGCTGGGGCAAGGTGACCGGTGCGTCCAAGTATGAGATCTACCGTTCGGCCACTGGTGCCGCCGGCAGCTATAAGATCATCCGCAGTACCGCGGCGCTGAACTATACCGATACCACCGCGGCGGCGGGCAGCACGTATTATTATGCGATGCGTGTGGTGGCCGCCAACGGCGATGTGGGCGGCTTCTGCGCGGCCAAGTCCATCCGCTGCGGTTATCCCCAGGTAAAGCTGGCAACGCCCACCACCACATTGAGCACCAACAACTCCGGCCGCCCGGTCATCAGCTGGACACGGGTCACCAACGCGGACAGCTATGAGGTTTGGCGCAGTGACGGCGTGGGTTATCAGCTGATCCGCACCACCACGGCGCTGACCTATACCGATACCACTGCCCGCACGGGCACCACCTATTACTATATGGTGCGCGCCGCCAAGGGCGAGAGCCGCAGCGCCTACAGCAGCGCCAAGTCGGTAAAGGCCGGTGTGGTGGGGCTGGATACCCCAATCGTGACAGTGATCTGCGACTTTGCCTCCGGTCAGCCGAAGCTGAACTGGCGGGCTGTGGCCGGTGCCACCCAGTATGAGGTGTACCGTTCCGCCACCGGCGCCAACAACAGCTATAAGATCGTGCGCCGTACCAGCGGCCTGAGCTTTACGGACACCACGGCGACGCCGGGCACCACCTACTATTACAGAGTGCGTGCTATGAAGGGCAGCGGCGCCGGCGCTGTCTACGGCAGCTTCAGCATGGTCAAGGAGATCGAGTGCGGTCTGGCTTTCCCCAGCGTGTCGGTGAAATATGTCAACGGACACTCCGTCATCAGCTGGAGCAAGGTGAACGGTGCTACCCAGTATGAGGTGTGGCGTTCTCCGGATGGCGAGAAGGCGATGCAGCTCATTCGCCGCACCGCAGGCCTGACCTACACGGACACTGCGGTCAAGGCCGGTGCCTGCTACTACACGGTACGCGCCATCAACGGCACACAGTGCAGCAACTATGCGCCCATTGTGCGGTGAGGAACCGCGCGTTTGAAAATATTAAGTGAGAGGAGAACAAAATATGGGAAAAAGATTATTGTCGATCGTACTGGCAGCGGTGATGCTGCTGGGGATGTGCGGCACGACGTGGGCTGCGGAGACAACAGGGACAAACGCCGTCACCCAGGCGGGCAACACCATGGGCACTGCTACGCAGATCTATTTCGACAGGACCTACAACGGCTCGATCACCAGCAGCAACACGGCTGACTGGTATAAGATCACGCTGCCTTCATCCGGACGAATTACGATAGCGGCAACCGGCTATATGCGCTACATTGCATATAAACTATATCAGAACAGTAATGAGGTGCTGTGGTCTAAAAATGCAACATGGCGGTCTGAGACAAATACCAGTCAGGTAAACGAAGAAATTGACCTGACATCCGGTACCTACTATTTCTATGTAGGGGATTGGGGCAGCACAGGTAACTACAGTTTCAGATTATCTTTTGCCAGTGCAGGTGAGTCATTCAAAGAGACCGGCAGCGGCAGCAACAATCTGTTAACCACGGCAAATGGGATTTCTTTGGGTACGACCTATAAAGGACAATTGGCGGAAAATGACGAGAAAGACTTTTATATCTTTACGCTGCCTTCTTCCGGACGGCTCAAAATAGATGCAACGTCCTATATGCGTTTCATTTGTTACAAGCTCTACGATAGTGAACAGGACAATATTTGGAGCAAAAATGTCACTTGGAAAACGGAAACCAATACGGGCGATGTAAATCTGACGCTTGACTTGACGGCAGGAACTTACTACTTTTATGTGGGGGACTGGGGCAGTACTGGCAACTACAGCTTCAATCTGTCCTTCACCAGTGCCGGTGAGAGCTTTGCTGAGAGTGGAACAGGCACCAATAACCTGCTGCAAAATGCCAATGCGATTTCGTTGGGGAAACGGTATTATGGTCAAGTTGCACTGAACGACGAAAAGGATTTCTATCGCTTCAGCGTATCCAATGCCTGCGAGCTGACGTTGCGTGCCACTGCCTATATGAAGTATATCTACTACAAGATTTACGATGCAGATGGTCAGCAGCTGTGGAGCAGGAATCCCTACTGGAACAGTGACAAGGCCTGCAGCGACATCACCGAGTCTATCCAGCTGAAGCAGGGAGGTACCTACTACCTCTATGTAGGACGGGATGGCAGTTACACCGGCAACTACAACTTCGCGCTGTCCAGCTCCCTGAGTACCCCCACGGTCACCCTGCGCACCAATTCCTCCACCGGCAAGCCTATCATCAGCTGGAACCGGGTTTCCGGCGCCACCCAGTATGAGATCTACCGCTCCAATACCGGCGGCGACGGCACCTATGCACGGATCCGGATCACCGCCAATCTGAGCTATACCGATACCGATGCCAGAGCAGGCGGCTATTACTATTACAGAGTCCGTGCCATCAATGACGCCGGTGTACGAGGCAGCTTCAGCAGTGCCAAGTCCATCCGCTGCCTGTCCGCTGCGCGGCTGGGTACGCCTACTGTGACAGTGGGTGCCAGCGCCACCACCGGTAAGCCGGTCATCAGCTGGAGCCGGGTGTCCGGCGCGGCACAGTATGAGGTATACCGCTCCACCTCCGGTGCCGACGGTACCTATGGGCGGCTCTGTACCACTGCGAATCTGAGCTATACCGATACCTCTGCGGCAACGGGGCGCACCTATTATTACAGAGTGCGCGCCATCAACGGCAGCCAGACCGGCTCCTTCAGCAGTGCAAAGTCCATCCGTGTGAGCGCGGCTTCGGCTCTGGCGGCGCCCTCCATGACCCTGAGCACCGACAGCAGCACCGGCAAGCCGGTGATCCGCTGGAGCAAGGTTTCCGGAGCGACCCAGTATGAGATCTTCAAGTCCGAGACCGGCGCTGCCGGCAGCTACTACCGCATCCGCCGCACCAGCAGCACCGCGGCCTATGTGGACAGCACGGCGCAGACCGGCAAGACCTACTATTACGTGGTGCGCGCCATGCGGGGCACCGTGACCAACCCCACCTACAGCAGATTCTGTGCGGCGAAGGCCGTCAGATGCACGCTGCCCGCACCCGACATCAGCATCAGTTTCAGCGGTGGTAAACCGGTGATCAGCTGGAACAAGGTTCCCGGTGCGGCACAGTATGAGGTGTACCGTTCTACCTCCGGTGCCGCCAATACCTACCAAATCATCCGGCGCACCACGACGCTGAGCTATACGGATACCTCGGCAGTGTCGGGCACCTATGTCTATCGGGTGCGCTGCATCAACAGCAGCACCGGCCTGTACAGCGGCTTCTCCCCGGCACTGAGTGTCGTGCGTTGAGCTGATTGCGGCAGAAAGCGTATATTGAAAAGCGCCGCCGTTGGCCTTTTGGCCAACGGCGGCGCTTCCGTTTGCCGCGATTGTTTTATGCAGCTTTATCCGTGCAGCTCCTTGCCCAGCGCATAGGCGCGATCCAGATCGTCTTTGCTCAGATCGGCGGCAGTGGACGCGCTGTGGGCATTCAGGATACCGGCGTTTTCCCATCCCAGATACCCGGTCATCTGCCGGAACATCTCGTTGCCGGCCAGCGCCGAATCCATCGCGTCATCCGCCATGGCGGTGATAAGGATGGCCTTTTTCCCGCCCATCAGCGCCTCGTTGTTGGCGTAGAACCGATCGATGACCGTTTTGAGCTGGGAGTTGATGGCGAAGTAGTAGACAGGCGAAACGAACACCACCGCGTCCGCCGCCAGCAGGTGGGGATTCAGCAGCTTCATGTCGTCTGCGGCAAAGGTACATATCCCCGTGCGGCGACACTTGTCGCAGCCGATGCAGGGGTGGACGTCCTGAAATGCCGCGTCGAAACGAAAGACCTCGTGTCCGGCGTCCAATGCGCCCTGCTGGAACTTGTCCGCCAGCGTGGCGGTGGTGCCGTGCCGGTGTGCGCTGCTTGTGATCATAGCGATTTTCATAATATTGTCCTCCATGTTCGTGTTTTTCAGAAAAGGGTCTCCTCCGGTTGGATCTTATCCGCCTCCGTGATGGGACGGATCATATGGCAGGGTGTACCGCTGTGCCTCCGCCGGAGCGTTTTCATACCCGCAGGCATACGCCGCAGGCCGTTTTATCAGGTCAAGTGCGGTCATAAGAGACTTCTTAGTCGGTGCGTATTTCTTGTTTATTATATCATCCCGACCTGCCGTTTGCAATCATCGACCATCGGCTGCCCGGTGTCGCTGACCTGACGGTAACACCGGAATCATAACCACCAGTAAACTGGTGGTTTGACCTGCCCCTAAAAGGGGCTATTACGAAAGACCTGCGGCTCAGGAATCAGCCCGGAACGAGTGGCAAAGTCACGCTTCGCCGCTTCGTAGTTGCCGGACGC
>CAKTMQ010000009.1 GCA_934573945.1 uncultured Oscillospiraceae bacterium
AAAAAAGCAACCAGACGCGCACTCTTTACCAGCATCATGGCGCTGGTGATGTGCCTGGTCATGCTGGTGGGCACCACCTTCGCGTGGTTCACCGACAGCGTCACCAGCGGCGTCAACACCATCCAGGCGGGTAACTTGGACATCGATGTTGAGTATACCCTTGACGGCGAAGTGTGGAAAGATCTCAATGAAGCAACTGATCTGTTCGGCGAAGGTCTCTTTGAGCCGGGCTACACCCGCGTTGTGGCACTCAGGTTCAAAAACAACGGTAATCTGGCATTGAAGTACAACATCAACATGAATATTGTTGAAGAAACGGCGGGCATTAACAAGTCTGAGCAGGAATACAAGCTGTCCGACTATCTGAAGGTAAAGACTCTCTCGCAAGAAGCAAGTCAGATTGGAGATATTTGCATCGGTTTGGCGTTTTCTGCACGGAACGATGCTCTCGCTTATACGACTACCGCAAATTTCAAGGATGCTACCGTTCTTGACCACGACCTGCTCCTCACACCCGGAGCGGTTGGCAATTATCTGATCATGAAGGTTTATATGCCCGAAACGGTGGGCAACGAGGCCAACGCCATTTCCACCGATAAGACAGCTTCCATCAAGTTCGGTCTGAATGTGGTCGCTACTCAGGTCACCTATGAAAAGGACAGCTTTGACAACACCTACGACAAGACCGCTGGTTATCCCGCAGCTACCGTTGGTGCGCTGCAGAACGCTCTGGCTGCCGGTGGTTCCGTCACCGTGGCCAATGATATGGATCCCGCTGCGACCCTGACCACCACGGGGAAAGCTACGCTGGATGCCAACGGCAAGACCATCGCCAACACCACTGACATTTGGGAAGGCATGCCCATTGACTGGTCTCTCGTCTCCGCCCGCGGAAGTGGCGCGAACCTGACCATCACTGGCAACGGCAAATTCGAGGCCAAGGAGAACGACTGCTACGCCGTGGACGTGCAGGATGGCGCTACCGTTACCATTGAGAACGGTACCTTCAACGGCAATATCCATGCTGTTTATGTCCTGGAGGGCACCGCATACATCAAGGGCGGCTTCTTCTCCGTCCAGCAGAAGTATCCCGATGCCACCAAGGCTGACGGCTTCGTCCTGAATTGCTACGACGCCAACCGCGCCAATGGTACTGCTACGATCGTCGTCACCGGCGGTACTTTCGTGAACTTCAACCCCGCTGATTGCTGGGCTGAGGGTGAGCACACCAACTTCGTGGCCGATGGCTATACAGTCACCTCTGAGACTCAGACCAACGGCGACATCTGGTACACCGTGGTTGCCAAGTAAACCACAACCTCTGCATAAAAAAATCACTCCCCGGGGGGAGTGATTTTTTTATGACTTTGTATAGAGGGCGGGCAGAGTCGCCCGCACCTACGAAGCCCCATTCAAAGTACTTGCACACAAACAAAACCCCGCCCCATCAAAAGACCGCCGCAGGCGGCTGCACCACCTGCGGCGATCTTCTCTATTGCCCTTTCTCCCTGAACCGCCTCACCGAATCCGCGGGATCAGCAGCATCCGCTTTCCGGCCTCCGCGTCATTCTCCAGCTGGTTGGCACTGCGGATGGCCTCTTCATCCGTCCTGTAGCGCTTGGCAACATCCCACAGCGTCTCCTGCGGCGCCATGCGGCACAGCACCAGACTGGGCATCGGCGCACTGTCCGGCTCCGTCAGATTCACCGCCACAATGCTGTCCACCGTTTTCTCCCCGCCGCATCCCATGCAGAAGGTCACCGGCAGCCGTATCAGGCAGGTGTCACCGCTCCACTGCAGCTGCGAACGGCAGCAGCAGGCCGTCACTGCGCCGCTGACCGACTCCACCTCCGTGCTCACCTCCGCCGTGCGCTCCGTGCTCACCGGCGCTCCGGATTCATCCAGATACAGCAGTCGGACGTGCAGCGTGGTACGCAGTGTCGTCTTTCCCTCCTCGGGCAGTACCTCCACCGGCGCACATTCCACGCCGGTCACGCTGATAAACGGCTCATGCCCCTGAAACTCCAGCCTCAGCTGTGCCTCCCGCTCTGCCATACGCTCCGGCTCCGCCATCTGAAACACCTGCGCCTGCCGCTCCACCGCCGTGTCGTATCGGATGCTGTACACATCCTCCAGCAGTGTTCCCTCCCAGCGCTGGTATGCCAGCACGCACACGTCGATACGCGCCGTCAGGCCGAAGCCGCAGCCATTCTCCGTCCGCAGCAGCCGCACGTCACATTCCCCAATGCTGGGACGCAGCGTGTACTCCGCCGTCTCCGGCAGTTCTGCCGCTTCCAGAATCTGGGAAAACGGCAGCGTGTCCGTGTACTGCCGCAGTACCTGATCCTCCCCCCGGTAGAGGGCACTCAGCCATATCTCGCCCTTGACCATCAGCTTGTTTCCCAGCCGCTGGGCGGACACGATCGTCGGGCACAGCCGGTGCAGCAGCAGATCCTCCGGTGCCTGCCCCTTCTCCAGCAGCACATCCTGGGTAAAGGAAAAGCCCTTCTCCGAAACGGTGCTCAGCAGCGTCATCTCCAGTCTTCCATACCTGCTGCGGAGGGTCGGTTCCTCCTGTGTACCGCAGCAGATGCGGCGCTTGACGCTCCGGTAGCCCACCAGGGTGATCTCCGGCAGCGCCTTCATGTACAGTTTGCGGGAGGTGACGGCTCTGGCCTCCGCCAGCAGCACCCGGCCGCTGGCGCACACCGCGCCGCACCGCTCCAGCGCCCGGTCATCAATTGTACAGCTGAAAGGCACGGACATACTCAGGCTCCGCAGCCCCGTTGCCTCCTCTGAGGTATACAGCACGGTCATCTTCACGCTGCCGGACACTGTACATCGCTCCTCATGCAGCACCTTTTCCCGGATGATGAGCCGCCCCGTTGTGTCCACCACCCGTGTGATGTCCGGACAATACTCCGGTATCGCTGTCTCCAGCGACTCCTCATGGGCAGAGGTAATGCCCCCGGTCGGCTCATAGTAGCAAATATCCTTACATTGCAAGCCCAGTTCCATATGTTCAGCCCTCTCTATCGGTGTTGTTACTCCCACCCTATGAGCGCCGTCCTCCGTTTATTCCTTCATCCCGAAAATACTGCGCAGCAGCCCCCGCAGCAGCTTCGGCGCCTTCCATACCACGATCCGCATTCCGTTCTACCTCCTTTTCAAACACGCGATCCCACAGCCGATCAGCAGGAAGGCCACCAGAAACATCAACACGCCCACCGGAAAAACCGCGGCGATAAAGATCCCCAGTCCCAGCGCCAGTGCGCAGATCCCCAGGCATCGTTCCCCGTTTCCTCTCACGTGGTTCCCTCCTCCCCGCCAATGGTTCTATCCCATCATATGTACCCCCACCCCCTGCGGTGACGGCGCACCGGCCGCCCTACGCCGGTATCAAAGCCGAAAATCACCGTTTTCAAGCATTGCGCAGTGCCCTCCCGTATGCTATAATATTTATATAAAGCCACCGGAGCGCGCCGTCAGGCGCTGTGTGAAAGGAGCATTTGTGATGCAATGTCCCTACTGCGGCAGCGAGATGGAGACCGGTTTCATTCAGGCGCCCCACGGCATGGTCTGGAGCGCCAAGCAGCTGGACATCTCCTTCTCCGCCACTAACAAGGGTGACCTCTGGCTGGGCGAACGCCGCGACTTCATGTCCCCCTCCCATATGACGGCCTTTCTCTGCCGCGGCTGCCGCACCATCGTGGCAAAGCTGTAAATGTCTTTCAACAGGGTATCCCCCTGTGCCCATCTATACGAAGGAGGTATTGGTATGTGCAGATTTGGTAAGGTTTTCTTGCGTGTATTTTCCATCGTGGCGGCGGTAGCCGGCGTACTGTCCGTGATCTACTTCTGGAATCTGGATCAGAAGCTGATGGACTGGGCGTACAAATATGGCAACGCCCTCTTCGACCGCAAAAAGCGCTGTACCGACGGTGAGTGACCCATCATAAAAAGCAGCGGAACAGACATCTGTTCCGCTGCTTTTTACATCGCATTTTCTATCACTGTTCGGCAAACCGCGCCAGGAAATGGCGGGTACGCTCCTGCTGCGGGTTGTCGATCACATCCCGTGCAGCACCCTGCTCCACGATCACGCCGCCGTCCATAAAGATCACCTGATCAGCCACATCCCTGGCAAAGGCCATCTCGTGGGTCACGATGATCATGGTGGTACGCTGCTGCGCCAGACCGCGGATCACCTTCAGCACCTCGCCCGTCAGCTCCGGATCGAGGGCAGAAGTAGGCTCGTCAAAGCACAGAATATCCGGCTTCATGGCCAGTGCCCGGGCGATAGCCACCCGCTGCTGCTGTCCGCCGGAGAGCTGATGGGGATAGTTCTCCATCCGGTCAGCCAGTCCCATTTTCTCCAGCAGCGCCTTGCCCTCCGCCGTGATGGTCTCCAGACTCTCGCCCGTCTTTTCCGCCTTGGCCATCAGCTGCCGCGCCAGCGTCACATTCTCCAGTGCCGTGTACTGGGGAAACAGGTTAAAGCTCTGAAACACCAGGCCGAAATGGAGCCGCTTTTTGCGGATGTCCGCCTCCCGCCGGGTGGCGGGATCCGCCGCGTCAAACAGCGTCTCGCCCCGCACGGAGATCACACCCTGATCCGGCGTCTCCAAGAAGTTGAGGCACCGCAGCAGCGTGGTCTTGCCGCTGCCGGAGGAGCCGATAATGCTCAGCGCCTGCCCCTCCTCCAGAGAGAAGCTGATGTCCTTGAGCACAGAGGTGTCGCCGAAATGCTTTTCAATGTGTTGTACGTCCAGAATCGCCATCGCGTCCGCCTCCTTATTTGAAATAGTTGAGCTTGCGCTCAATGTAGTTGAACAGGATCGTCAGAATACCCACAAAGGCCAGATAAAAGACACCGGTGTAGAAAAGAGGCCATGTGATACCCTTGGACTTGATGAAGCTCTCGCCCATCTTGGTCAGCTCCATGATGGCGATGATCCGGGCAAGAGAGGTATCCTTTACCAGCGTGATGATCTCGTTGGACATAGGGGGTACGATGCGCTTGACCATCTGCAGCAGCGTAACCCTGAAAAAGATCTGGCTCTTGGTCATACCCAGCACCTGTCCGGCCTCCCGCTGCCCCACCGGCACGCTCTCGATGCCGCCCTTGTAGATCACAGCAAAGTAGCAGGCGTAGTTGATCACGAAGGCGATCACGCACGCCGCCATGCGGCCGTCAGAGAAGTAACCCCAGATGTTGTTGTTGAACCACTTACCGGGGCCGTAAAAGATGATGATGAGCTGCAGCATCAGCGGCGTACCGCGGATGATCCAGACGATGATGTGAAACAGCCAGCTTACCGGCTTGCAGCGGCTGCGCAGGGCAAACGCGATCACAAGCCCCAGCGGCAGGGAGAACAGCAGCGTCAGGAAAAAGATCTTCAGCAGCTCGCCCATTCCCTGAAGCAGCGAGAGAGTGACGGTCCAGAACATAAGAAAACTCCTTTACGGTAGCAAATCAGTCGTTAACAATGCGGCAGCCCGAAAGCCGCCCAAAGGCAGAGAGCGGATCTGCCGCTCTCTGCCGGGTCGTTTATCCGGTGCCGGACGCGTTACTTGGTGATGACCACCTGTGCGTTCTGGCAGTAGGCGTTGGTGCACTCCATGGCGGTCATAACACCCTCGGTCAGGGTCATGCCGTTCCACACCACGTCGATGTTCTTGCTGTCCAGCTCATTGACCTTCATGTCCCAGTCGATGACCACGAACTCCACGCTCACGCCCAGCTTCTCAGCCACCAGCTTGGCCATGTCGGCATCAAAGCCAATCCACTCGCCCTTGTCATCCTTGTAGTCCATGGGCTCGAACTCGGTGATACCCACCACCAGGGTGCCCTTGTCCTTGATGTACTGCACGTCGCTGTCGGACTCGGAAGCCACGAACTCGGAAGCGGACTGCTCCAGCAGTGCCTCCTGCACACCGTAGGTCTTGGCCAGCTCCACCATGGAGCCGTCCGCATAGGCCTCGCCGAACACACTGTTGATGTAGGAAGCCAGATCACTGCCCTTGCGGCAGCCCACGCCGTACTCCTCGGAGCTCAGCTTCTGATCGGTGACCTTCAGGTCGGGATAGCTGGTGCCCTCGCCCACCATGGCGCCGGCCATCAGCAGGTCAATGATCGCGGCATCAGAGGTACCGGCGGAGACTTCCATCAGGGCGTCTGCCTGAGAACCGACGGAATTGACCTTCCAGCCCTTTTCGTTGGCCACTTCCTCACCGGCGGAGCCGGCTTCTACCGCATAGACCGTCTCGGTCTGCGCCGTATCATCAGCGGAGGGGGTGTTGTCATCGTTTGCGGGGGTGTCCGCCTGCGTACCGCAGGCCACCAGGCTCAGCGCCATCACCAGCGCCAGCAGCATTGCCAAAAACTTTTTCATGTCGTTTTTCTCCTTTTCTTTTGGCGCTTGGTTCGGCGCCGTGTGGTTTTTTAGTATGGTAATACTCTACCACTTTATCACGCTAATGTAAAGTGTCAGTGTTGACAAAAACCACTAAATTTCCACGGTCGTATTTCACAAATCTCACAAAGCAACTCTCTCAGGCCGCCCGGCACGAGCAAACACCGCCCCACCAGACCGTCTGACGCAAGCGCGCACACATAGCTCTTTCCCCTGCCCCGCTGCACAGCTCCAAAGGCGCCGTGCATCCAGGAGAACCTTTACAAAGCCCTATATATAAGAGCTTAATAAAACCAACACCAAAAGACTTTCGTCTGCCAAAAAAGCCTGGCATTGCGAGCCAGTCCAAATACTGGCGTGGCAATCTATTTGAAAAGGTACAACAGAAAACATAATAGATGCTATCGTGTCGCAGTCGCCGAGATCGACGTTAAAAACATACCGCTGGCATATTTTTAACGCCCCGACGGATTCCCACCTCGCTTCGCACCACGAAGCAAGTACCCTCGGGATCCTCCTCGGAATAACAGCGACGAATTTCTCGATAAGCCCCAGCCAACACCTGAAAGGCGCTGGCTTCTACCTCACCTTGCAGCAATTCCGTGCTCGTCCGGAATTGGCTCAAGGCGAGCAAAGAAGGCGGCGTTCTCCGCCGCCTTCTTCATATAGCACGAGTCGATCTGTAAGCCGGGTTCTGTTTTGACAGTCATCTATCTAGGCGTACCGTCGCCGGCACGCTCAAGCCACCCCGGGGACGACCGGGCCAGTCTCTCATGTCCCCATACCGGTGTTGCTCCGGATAGAGTTTACAGCGACGGACACTTTCACGAGCCGTCGGGTGAGCTCTTACCTCGCCTTTCCACCCTTACCGTCCCGGCAGAGCCGATACGGCGGTATATCTCTGTTGCACTTTTCCTGAAGTCGCCTTCGGCGGGCGTTACCCGTTATCCTTGCCCTATGGAGCCCGGACTTTCCTCATCGGCAGGCTTTCGCCTTGCCTCCGCGACTGTCCAATCAACTCGCCGTTTTATTGTACAAAATCCCGGTGAAAATGTCAACGGAAAATCCCGATTCGCCGTTATTTCCTGCCAGAAACGTTTTTATCCAAAAGTATACACCGCAAAAGCACCCCATGTCGCAGTCCACCATGTATCAACAGTCCCGTGAATTCTCACAGAAATGCTTGTACCGCCATGTATCCTCGGCTATAATAAGGTTAAATCTGTCAGCGCAGCACGACAAAGAAGCCATATTATGGAGGTGTGCCCCATGCCGAATGAAAAGCGCCCTGATCCGAACACGATATATCCCATCACGGGATACAACAAGGAGATCTATGTCAAGCCGACCATCACCGATCCTCACATTATTGTAGGCGATTTTACTTATATTGCCGATTCCTCTTTTGAAAATCATGTTTCACATCTGTATGCATGGAGCAATGACCGTCTGGTGATTGGGAAATTCTGTCAGATCGCCGCAGGCGTTGAGTTTGTGATGAACGGTGCCAATCATCAGATGAACGCCGTCACAACATTTCCGTTCTATACTCTGCAAGGATGGCATATGGCTCCGCCCGCGGCGTCCGACCTGCCGCTGAAAGGCGACACCATTATCGGAAATGACGTGTGGATCGGGCAAAATGCCGTGATCCTCCCTGGCGTACACATTGGCGACGGCGCCATCATCGGCGCAAACAGTGTTGTAGGCAGCCATGTCGCCCCCTATACCATTGTTGTCGGAAATCCCGCAAGAACACTCAGAAAGCGCTTTGACACCGAACTGATCGACCTGCTGCTCCGCTTCAAATGGTGGGATCACAGCATTGATGAGATCAATTGTCTCATTCCGATACTGACCTGCAGCGATTTGGAAAAGGTCAAAGCAGAATTGCGCAGCCGACTGTGCGATCCGGCCGATACAATCTGAGTCGATCCGCTGTTATAGCATCATTTTCATCGACGGCCACCTCTGTGTATGATTCACTCCGCAGGCCGCGGGACATACAAAACGGCTCCGAAGCCTGAAAAGGCTTCAGAGCCGTTCATACGTGATCATACCATACAGTGTGGGATGCGCCCCGCTGTTTTAGAGGGTAAAAGGGGCTGTTTTTTGGGGAAAAAGGGGTTGCTTTAGGGGGACAAAAGACAGCTTTTATACCCGATAAATAGGCATATGCATCCCATGCAGTCTGTGCTCAGCCTGCCACCGCATTGCTGCCGTCGCCGCTGCTGCTGCCGGAGCTGCCGCTGCCGGTATCCGCGTCACCGCTGCCGCTGTCCGTGTCGCCTCCGGCATCACCGGTATCGCCGGTATTGCTGTCGTCAGGCGTGTCAGGAACCGTCGGGGCCTCAGGATCCGTGGGATTCGTAGGATCAGCCGGGGCAGTGGGATCAGCCGGGGCAGCGGGATCAGTCGGATCAGCAGGATCGACGGGGTCAGCCGGATCCGCAGGATCAACAGGGTCTGTCGGGTCAGTGGGATCCACCGGATCAGCGGGATCCGTGGGATCATCCGGCGGGATGATGCCGTCCACACCGCCGCCGATAACGCTGTCCTGCTCAATGAACACCATATCCTCGGTGATCCAGCAGGGGGTAAAGGTGGCCTTTACATCCGTCTTGGTGCACAGCCAGAAAGCAATGGTATTGCTCTCCTCGCTGCTCCGGGCATAGTAAATCTCCTCCGCGCCGCTGCTCACATCCGTGAGGGTGATGCGGCAGGCCGCACCCACCGCGTCGCCGCCGGTCTCCAATTGTACATCGTACAGCTGGTAGGCATTCAGGGCATAGGCGCCGTCCTCATCCTGCGGCAGCGTGGTGGCGGCAATGGTATCCAGCCCCAGCAGCGCAACATCCGAGGTATATACCGTGGGGGTGATGGAATAGGTCGCACCGGTCATATCTCCGATATTGGCGGTGTACTGGGCGGAGAACCAGCCCCAGGTCAGCGTGCAAAGGCAGATCATACAGGCGCAGATGCCCAGTACAGAGGGCAGCAGCACCGACAGCAGCGACGTGGAAGCGTTCTGCGCAGGTCTGCCCTTGTTGGCAAAGTGTAAGTATTTCATAATACGCCTCTCAATCACAGAAGTCTATCCACATCAGGGGTTCGTAGTCAAGATGGAAGAAGTTGGGTCCGCATTCAGATACAGGGTCAGCACACCGTTTGTCTCATCATACGCATAACGGAGCGTGGTGGACTCCGAATCGGTGCCGTCAAAGAGCAATTTGCCGTTGACCGTCACGCTCTTCATATCCTTGCCCACATTCAGCTGCAGTGTGGCCAGTTTAGTCTCTTCCGTCGTATCACCTGCATCCGCGACATTAAACTTCCACGTGGTTCTTTCCGACTCATTCGTGTTGTCATACACGCCCTGCAGCTCAAACCCAAAGCTGATGCTGTCAGTAGCCAGCTTGTCCGTATTCGTGACCACACCCAGTGTCACCCTGGTGCCTGCGGGAAGTCCCATAGAGGCAGGGATCGTCGCCGTGACAGCACCCTGCGTCGCCATATCCAAGGCATTATTCAGCACAAAGGGCGCAAGCTCCGAACTACCTTCCGTCACGGGCACATAAGCTACTGTATCTACCAGCGCGGCATCCACACGCGCCTGATAGCGGGACTCCTTGTCGTAATCGCCGCTGAAAGCGTCCTCGTCGCCCTCAGCCTGCCGCACGCATACCACCACCTGTGGGGTGGGGATCGGTTCAGACAGCGGAGCACCGTTGGACAGCGTGGCCGACAAGTTCAGGATAAGCTCATTATTCTCCGCAGAGCCCTCTGCCTTGGCGGGCAACTTAAACTCCTTGCCGAAAGGCGTCGTCTCAGCATCGTCACCCACCGTTAGCTCCCAGGTCATCTGCTCTGCCGCGATAGGCGTGACGCCGGTGAGCATCACCTTGCACATCAGGTTCAAAGAGCCGTCGTTGACCAGCTTCAGGGGCTGTATCTTATTAGTTCCATTATCCCATTTTACGGGATCCTCAGCTGTGGGCAATTTGCCCTCAGGGGTAAGGAACTGCAAGCCTGTCGTTCCGTCATAGTCTGTATAGTTCCACGTCTCGTCGTCATTCTTACTGGTGCCGTATTGCAGCGTCACGTTCAGGTTGCCTGCCTGCAGTGTGCTGACGGTGTTGACCGTGTCGGTGAACCACGCGAAAGTCGTGCCCACCAGCATGGCGGTGCACAGCAGCAGCACCATGACACTGCCCAACAGCGCACGGGTCGTGGTGTTGGATTTTACTCTCATCCGTGTTCGCTCCTTTTCTCTCGGCGGCGAAACGCGCCGCCAAGGATTTTTAAGGATTTTGCCGTATATACCGGCAACGAAAGGACTGCTTATTCCTTCGTCTGGGGCACCGAGCCGGCGGAGGATGCATCGCTGCTCTGTCCGCTCAGCTGCGCCTTCAGCGCCAGCAGCTCTTCCAGCATCTGCTGGGTCTCCTTACGCTCGGACTCCAGCTTTTCCCGCTCTTTCTTCAGCTCGGACTGCTGCTCGGCCTTATACTGCCGGAACAGCTGCACACAGCGGATGCCCTCGATAAGGATCAGCACCAGAAAGGGCACCAGAATGCAGGCGATGTAGCCGGGCGTAGTCTTGAGGAACATGAAGAACTTGCCCACACCGGCCAGGCGACCCGTGTATTTACCCAGCACGAAGGGATAGGTCACCACGGTCTCATCATCGGTGTCGGTGGTGGTACCGTAGGTGATAAAGCCCGGCTCGCCGTTCTCGTTGGTGGTCAGCGCCCGGATCTTATGGGTCACGGTCTCGCCGAAGTTGCCGCTGTTCTGGGAGGTATAGGCGATGATGTCGCCCACCTGCAGGGTGGAGGGATCCACTTCCTTGACCAGCACCAGGTCACCGGCGTTAAAGTCCGTCTTGCTCATGGAGTCGGACAGGACGATAAAGGCCTTGCGGCCAAACAGGCTGCGGTCAGCACGGTTGAAGGTGGTGACGGAGATGATGGTGAACACCATCATAAACGCCGCCACGGCCACCACAAGCCAGGTCAGGACAGTTCTTATTATACGCAGTGCTTTCATATGTACTCCTTAGTTGAATTCCCGTTCCAGATTGTTGCGCACCTGGGTCGCCTCTGCGCACAGAGAGAACCGCAGCTCGCCGTTCTGGGCTTCGTTGCCGATATGCTCCGGGAAGTAGATCACCAGCGTCAGATCCTGCTGGGCACCGATCTTCAGCTCGCTGTCGGCCGCCTTGACAAAATCACGCTTGAGCTGGCTGGGCGTGCCCCGGAAGAGCACCTTGCCGTTGGCCAGATCCTGCCGGGTCTCGTAGTTGCCCTCCAGAATACTGACCTGCAGCACATCTGCCAGACTGCCGCCCACATTGGACATATACACCCGGTAGTATACCTCACAGGTGCTCTTGTTCTTTACCGAAAACGCCTTCTTTACCGTCATGCCCGGCTCGAACAGGAACTCGTCCTCCTCGATGAGCCGGTCATACTCGCCCAGCTCGCGGCCGGACTCGTCACACAGGGCGATGTCCACCTTGCCGGTGGCAAAGAGGTTGTTGTCCACACGCAGCAGCGTGTAGGCCAGGGCGATGGTGGAGGTCAACAGGCACACGGACAGCACCACGATCAGTGCCACACTGCCTGCCAGACGCTTTCTGGTCTTTGTCTTTTCCATGTCAGCCCTCTCTTTCCTGCTGCCGCTTCTTACGCACAGCCAGCACCAGCAGCAGTGCCAGACTGCCGGAGGTGAGACTGAGCCAGAGGACAGGCTGCGCCGTATCTCCGGTGCGCGGAGACACCAGATGGTCGGCGTCAGGCTTCTGGTCGGGATCAAGGGGATTGGGATCACGGGAATCGTCCACCCACCACAGGAAATCGGCCTTGAGCACCTTGTTCATGTACTCATTGCCCACTTCCCTGCCGTCCAGATAGACCTCGATATGGTAGAGAATATCCATACCGCCGGTGATCTGTGCCCGACTCGGCATCGGCGCCTTGTAATCCAGCGACGCGGGGATGTCCCGCATCAGGCCTTCGTAGAGCAGCTGACCATCCGCCGACACGCGCATCTTCAGCACCTCCGCCAGCTTCTGGTAGGCGGGGTTGTCCTGAATCTTGGCCGTGAAGTGCACCGTCACCGAGTAGTTGGCAAACAGCCGCAGGCGGTAATCCTGCTCCACCCGGTCACCGGGCAGCATACCCGTGGCGTCAAAGGCGGCGTTCTCGCTGGCGTGGCGCTTGTACAGCTCCAGCAGCACCGAATAATCGGTGGTGCTGTTGCCGCCGCCGCTGACCGACTCCCCGGACTGCGCCGTCTGGCCGCCGGAGGGCTGCCGGGAAGCATCCGTACCGCCGGTGGTATCCGGCAGGCCGTCCCGATCCGGCGTATCCGCATCGGCACCTGTCTGATTCCATGTAACAGCGTTATCGGGCACCTCGACGGAGGCATGACCGCTGGACAGCTTCTGCCAGATCAGCACGCCGCACAAGGCGGCCACACTGAGAGCCAGCAGGATCGACAGCACCACGATGACCGTGCGCATCCCCTTTTTTTCTGTTTTTCTCATTTTGCACCCTCTTTCATCACCCGGAGCTACCGCACCGGGCAGTGCGGCTCCGTGCCGCGTTATGGGGGCACCGTGTACCGATACTGCCGCGCCAAACCTCCCCCAAGGTCTCTCCTTTTCCGGCCGCAGACGGCAAACGGGCAGACTACCCCACATAAGTATCCTCATTGTAGCACACGCCGTCAAAAATGTACAGTCTTTTTATTGATATTATGAAGGAATTTGTGAGCATCCTCTCAAATACCGTTCCACATCACGCCGATACCGGACATATGCGGAAATACCACCATGGCAAGGCGGCCTTTTGGGCGTTGCGTTTCTTCTTTTTTTATGGTATGCTCCTGTTGAAACCCTACCGGGGCGCTTTGCGCGCCGGAATACCCGTGAGAGGAGTTTATCATTATGAAACGGTCTTCCCTGAAAAATCTGGTGCTCTCCGCCCTGTTTCTGGCCATCGGGCTGGTGCTGCCGTTCTTTACCGGACAGATCCCAGCCGTGGGCAAAATGCTGCTGCCCATGCACATCCCCGTGCTGCTGTGCGGCCTGATCTGCGGCTGGCAGTACGGTCTGGGCGTGGGCTTCGTGCTGCCGCTGGTACGCTCGGCACTGTTTTATATGCCGGTGATGTTCCCCACCGCCATCGCCATGGCCTTTGAGCTGGCGGCCTACGGACTGGTGATCGGCCTGCTGTACGCCCACAGCCGGTGGCAGTGCGTCAAGGCGCTGTATAAGTGCCTCATTCCCGCCATGATCGCCGGACGACTGGTGTGGGGCGTGGTGATGGTGGTGCTGATGGGTCTGAGCGGCGGCGCCTTCACGCTGGAGCTGTTCATGGCCGGTGCGGTGGTCAACGCCCTGCCGGGCATCGCCCTGCAGCTGGTGCTGATCCCGGCGGTGATGGTGCTGCTGGATCGGACGAAGCTGGTGTGCTTCACCCGCAGCGACCGGAGCGCCGGTGAGACGGCATGATAGAGACGGACTTCCGGCAGCTGACAGACAGCATCCGGCGGCTCACCTCCCGGGCGCGGCAGACGCTGGTGGCCATCGACGGCCGGTGCGGCGCCGGCAAGACCACGCTGGCGGCACGGCTGCAGGCCGAGCTGGGCGGGCAGGTGCTCCACATGGACGACTTCTTCCTCCGCCCCGAGCAGCGGACGGAGTCGCGTCTGGCGCAGCCCGGCGGCAACGTGGACTATGAGCGCTTTCTGGAGGAGGTGCTGCTGCCGCTGACGCGGGGACAGGACTTCATCTACCGCCCCTACAGCTGCGCCCGGCAGCAGTTGGGTACAGGCGCGGCCATGCAGGCCATGGGGCTGACCATCGTGGAGGGCTCCTACGCCTGTCATCCGGCGCTGCGGGAGCATTACGACCTGCGGCTGTTCCTGACGGTGACGCCGGAGGAGCAGCTGCGGCGGATCCGGGCACGGAGCGGCGCGGAGAAGGCCGATGTATTCGTGCAGCGGTGGATCCCGCTGGAGGAGCTGTATTTCCGGGCGTGTGCCGTGGCCGAGGGCGCCGATCTGGTGCTGGAGGAGTGAGCATCGTCCCTCGCTGTACAATTGAAAAAGGCGTGCCCCTCCCGTTTGGGAGGGGCACGTTTTTTCAGGTGTTGTCCCGGTCTATGGGACGGCGCAGCAGCAGCCGCAGCAGCCGCTTTCCGTTAAAAGGCAGCAGCGGGTAGAGGTATCCCTTCCCCACCACCGGCTTGGTGGAGGCGATGAGCGCCACCGCGCCCACAATGCCCAGAATGAAGCCCCAGGTGTCCCACAGCCAGATCAGCACCAGCAGCACCATCCGCACCATTTTGCAGGCGTAGCCCATCTCGTAGCTGTGCTGGGCGTAGCCCGCCACCGCCACGAAGGCCATATACACCAGCACCTCCGGCACCAGCCACCGCGCCTGCACCGCGAAATCGCCCAGGATCAGCGCGCCCAGCATACTGAAAGAGTTGCTCAGGGCGTCCGGCGTGTTCAGCGACGCCAGCTTCAGCACATCCACGATCAGCTCCACCAGCAGCAGCTGTATGATCAGGGGGACATAGTACTCGTCCTCGATCAGCAGGAAGGACAGTCCCTCCGGCAGCACGTCGCCGTTCTTCACCAGCAGATACCACAGCGGTGTGATGAATACCGTCAAAAACAGCACCACCAGCCGCACCAGCTGCAAATAGGTGCCGATCAGCGGCGGAAAATAGTAGTCGTTGATCTCCTCAGCGAAGCTGAACAGCGTAGTGGGCAGCAGCATCACCGAGGGGCTGTTGTCCACCATCAGCAGGATAGTACCCTCCATCACGCTGGCGGTGGCTACATCGGGGCGTTCCGTAAAACGCACCTTCGGAAACGGGTTCCACCACTGTTTCGGTACGATGCACTCCGCCACCGACTCCTGACTCATGGAGATGGAACCTACGTCGATGCTGTCCAGCTTGCTGCGCAGCTGCCGCAGGTGTTCCTCATTGGCCTCGCCCGCCATATAGACCAGCGCCACATCCGTGCGGGAACGGCCGCCGATCTGGTGCCGCTCCAGCGTCAGCGCCGGATCACGGATCCGGCGGCGCAGCAGGGCAGCGTTGGCCATGATGCTCTCCACGAAGCCGTCGTGACTGCCCCGCAGCACCTTACTGGTGTCCGGCTCCTCCACGCCCCGGGTGGGGTATTCCTTGGCATCCAGCAGCACGCCGCCATCAAAGCCGTCGATGAGCAGCAGCGTTTTGCCGGCGAACACACCGGTGAGCATGGCGCTCTCATCGGTCTCCGTCACCGCGTCGGGGATGGTGACGGAGGTGTCCAGAAACGTGTCCAGATCCGGCACGCGGTGCAGATCCTGCACCGCCAGCAGACGGCCGATCACCCGCTCCAGCAGGGCGTCCTCCGCGTAGCCGTTCACCACCCACAGCCGTCCCCGCCGGCCACCGGTGATCACATCCCGGGCTACCATGTCAAAGTTCCGCCCCACACCCAGCAGGGTATCCAGCCGCGCTGTCCGTATGCCGAAATCCTCCATACGCAACCACCTCCGTTTTTTCCCAGTATGGACATTTCCAACCGGGTTTATGCGCAGGCGTCAGAAGGACATCACGGCAGGTCAAAGCGCCTCAAAACGATACCGGGGCTGGCCGCGGCTCTTTTTTCCGTACTCGATGGCCTCTGCGGGACAATAGCAGATACAGGCCATACAGTGGGTGCAATTGCCGCCCCAACGGGGCTTACCGTCCTCAAGGGTAATGTTGTTCAGCGGACAGCGGCTGACGCACTGTCCACAGCCGGTGCAAGCTGCGCTGGCGGTGAAAGCACCGTCCTTCACCGCAAAAGCATAAAACAACGGGTTCACCGGGCCGCTCATAAACCGGTCATAGAGATTATGGCGGGGCGGGGTGAATTCTCTGTTCTGTTGGACGGCGGCGATGGCGCGATCAACGTCCGGCTCCGCCCGGGCAACGATCTGCCGCGCCTCCTCCGCCCCGGGAGCACGGAACATGGCGATATAGTTCTCCGGCATGACGAGCTGCGCCGTGCCCATATAGGCAAGCCCTTTCTCCTGACAGAGCCGCCGGTTATATCCGGCGGCATTGCCGATCTCGCTGCCGCAGGTCATGACGAACCACGCCCGCTCCGCGCCGGGCAGTGCCGTTTGCAGCAGCCAGTCCCGCACCACGCGGGGGATACGCCAGGCGTAGGTAGGCGTGACGATAACAAGGCGCGTATCACCTGTCACCGGCGAGGTGTCCCCCGCTCTGATCCGATCGTTCATGCACAGCAGCGTGTCCCCCAGTGCTTCGGCCAGACGTGCAGCGACATGCCGGCTGTTGCCGGTGCCTGTAAAATAAAGTATCATATCAATATCCCCTCGCAGTGATCGATCTCGTGCTGGATGATCTGTGCCGTCCAGCCGGTAAAGGTTTTGAGCCGGGTCTGAAATTTCTCGTTCTGCCACTGCATCTTGATGGTCTGAAAACGGGTGGTCTTTCGCCTGCCGACGAGGGACAGACACCCCTCCTCCGCCTCGTATGCGCCGGACTTTCTGACGATGACGGGGTTGAACATGACCTCATAGCTGCCCTCGTTGTCAAAGGCGATACTACCATCGATCAACAAGGGCAAACACGGTTTTGACGGGCAGAAATGCGCCCATACTACGTCAAGCCCCTTGACAATACGGCAAGTATTCTCTGCGGGTCTTTTCTTGTCTGGGCACATTTCTGCTCCGACAAAACTGCTCGCACCTGCCAGCAATGGATTTTCGAGTGATTTTTGGCTTTTGAGACGCAGGCGGGCTGGCGCCCGCCAAGGCGAAAAGGACAAAAAGCGCCGGAAAGACATGCTGTCAGGCGTGTTTGCCCTTGTTGATCGATGGTACTCTTACAAATGCCGATCATATTGGCCGCCATGCCCACGCAGCCGTCCCTGTGGGCGATCAGGGTGTCCAGCAGATCCTGCGCTGCGGCCAGGTCATCTGCCGTGGCCGGTGCGGCCTTTCGGGCAAGAAAAAATGTATCTCTGCAGATCTCACGGATCATGGCTGTTCCTCCTTCTGCGGGGCAAAGAAATGCTCCCGGGCATAGGCAAAGTGTCGATTGAAGGTGTCCGCCGCCTGTCTGCTGAGGGCGGCATCCGGCTGCATCATGTCAAAGGCGTGTACGTCCGTATGGTAGACATCCAGCTCCGCCGGCACACCGGCGGCACGCAGCCGGGCAAAATAGGCCACGGTCTCCGCGTAGAACGGTTCACCGTCGCCCACGAAGGAATAGGCCGGCGGCAGACCGGAGAAATCCGTCAGCCGCGCCGGTGCGGCATAGGGCGTGAGCCGGGTGCGATCCATATCCCGCAGATACATCCGCCACGCCAGATGGTTGCGCCGGGTATTCCAGACCTGGCCGTGGTTGTCCCGGGAGGTCTCGGTGTCCCGGTCGTCCAGCATGGGGTAAAGCGGCATCTGGAAGGCCACATTCACCGCGCCCGTATCCCGCGCTCTGATACAGACCGCCGCACACAATCCGCCGCCGGCACTCTCGCCGCCGACCATAAGCTGGTCGCTCCGCACGCCCAGTTCCGCAGCGTGTTCCTTCAGATAGAGCAGCGCCGTCCAGCTGTCGTCAAACGCCGCGGGATAGGGCGTCCGCACGGCCAGCCGGTACCCCGGTGACAGCACCACTGCACCATAGCGCTTGACCAGCTCCACCGCCCGGGACATATGCACCATTTCCTTCATTCCCACGATATAGCCGCCGCCATGGAGCCACAGCACGCCTGCCGCGTCCGCAGGTCTTTCCAAGGGTGACAGCACCAGCGCCGGGATGCCGCCGTGCGCCGCCGGGATGCTGATCTCCTCCACGCGTACCGCCTTATCAGGCTTTATGGAACGCATGGCGCTCACCCGTTCTTCTGCTGGTAGTCCGTTCCCCAGACCACCATGGCATCCAGAATAGGCTTTAAGCTGTATCCGGTGTCCGTCAGGGTATACTCGACCCGTGGCGGCACTTCGGCATAAACCTTACGGGTCAAAAGTCCCTTTTCCTCCATATCCCGCAGCTGGGCGGTCAGAACTTTCTGGGATACCGTGCCGATGGCTCTTTTCAGCTCCCCAAAGCGTCTGGTACCGTTCATCAGTTCACGCAGGATCAATACCTTCCATTTATCGCCGATCAGCATCAGCGTGGTCTCTACAGGGCAGGCCGGCAATTTCATCGCAAATCCTCCAATAGTATCCTTTTGGTAACTACACCACAATATTGTGCTTGCTTTACAGATAATCCCTACAGCGCTATGATACTACCAACGAAAGCAAAAAACAACCTTTCGCACAAAAATCTGGAGGTATTGATCATGAACAAAATTGCTGACCGCACCGCAGCGCTGAACAAGGGACGTGTGGACATCTATACGAAAAACGGTATCACTCTGTACGCCTATCAAACCCGGGACGCCATCGACAATGAGGTGTTCGTTCTGGCAAAAGACGGACGCGGCGTGGTGATCGAGCTGCCCTGTTTCTACGACAATATCCGTGAGCTGACGGCGTTTCTGGCGCAGGAGGGGATCACCGTGGAGGGCAAGCTGGTCGCCTACCACGCGGCGGGCGCGTCTTTCCTGCCGGAAGTCCCCGCCTACGGCACGGTCTCTTCCGTCGCTTATAACACGACAGGCGGCGGCGCGGGGCTGGTATCCAGCTTCAAAAGTGCTTTCGGCGAGAGCTTTGACGCCGGACTCTGCGCCGTGGATCACATCATGGCCGAGGGAAAGACAGAGATCGCCGGCATTCGCTTTGTGGTAAAGCCCAACGCCGAAGCCTATGATCTGGAGATCCCGGAGATCAACTGCGTGTACACCCACATGATGGGACATGACTGCCATTCCATCGTGGCCGGCTGCCCTCACGCCGACGGCATGATCTCTCAGCTGAACTATTACATCCGCCGCGGCTTTGACCTGGTACTGACCTCTCACTATACGCCGGAGGATCTGAAGGATGCGCAGACCAAGGTGGCTTATCTCACCGAGCTGAAGGAAATCGCACTGACCTGCGAAAGCGCCGCAGAGATGAAGGCGAAGGTACAGGAGAAGCACCCCGACTACAGCGGCATGAACTATCTGGATATGACCGTGGGCTTTTTCTTCCCCAACAAGTGAGAAGCCCGGAAAGGAACACACCATGACACAGGCGGAACGGCGGCTGTTTTTGATCCGGTCGCTGATCAACGAAAGAACGGAATATAAAGAGCTGCGGATCCCGCCGGACGCGGCGGAACAGCGCCGTCTGCTGCGCAGTCTGGTGAACGTCCGTCCGCCCCGGGAGGCGGACGCGGCGTTCCTGACGGTGCAGGACGACTATCTGCGGCAGGACCTGGCGGAGCGCGGCATCGTCCGCGTGGATGAGCTGACGCCGGTCAGCGCAGACCTGTATCTCTGGCAGGGCGACATCACCCGCCTGCAGTGCGGCGCTATTGTAAACGCGGCAAACAGCGGCATGACCGGCTGCTATATTCCCTGCCACACCTGCATCGATAACTGCATCCACACCTATGCTGGCGTGCAGCTCCGGCTGGACTGCGCCGGTCTGATGACGCAGCAGGGCTGCGAGGAGCCGGTCGGGCAGGCAAAGATCACGAAAGCCTACAATCTGCCCTGTGACTATGTGCTGCACACCGTGGGGCCTATCGTACAGGGACGGGTGACGGCAGAGGATCAGCGTCTGCTGGCATCGTGCTACCGTGCCTGCTTTACCCTGGCGGCGCAGAGGGGCGTGGAGAGCCTCGCGTTCTGCTGTATCTCCACCGGTGTGTTTCATTTTCCACACAGACGGGCGGCGGAGATCGCCGTGGAGACGGTACGGCACTGCAAGGAGGAGACCGGAAGTGGAATGAAGGTGATTTTCAATGTTTTCAAGGATACGGACAGAGCGATCTATCAGCAATTACTCCGCGCAGATTGACCGCTTGCGCACGGCGCTTCACAACGCGGACGCCGTGGTGATCGGCGCAGGCGCCGGGCTGTCCGCCGCGGCAGGGTTTACTTACAGCGGCCAGCGGTTTGAACAGCATTTCTCCGATTTTGCGGAGAAGTATGGGATACGGGATATGTACACCGGCGGATTCTATCCGTTTCCGATACCGGAGGTGTTCTGGGCGTATTGGAGCCGGTATATCTTCATCAATCGTTATCAGGATGCGCCGAAGCCGGTTTATCACGAACTTCTGGAGCTGGTGCGGGACAAGGATCATTTTACCATTACCACCAATGTGGATCACTGCTTCCAGAAAGCGGGCATCGATAAAAAGCGGCTGTTTTACACGCAGGGTGACTACGGACTGTTCCAGTGCAGCGCTCCCTGCTGTCAGGAGACCTTTGACAACGAGACAGTCATCCGCGAGATGGTGCGGCAGCAGGCGCATATGGAGATCCCGACGGCGCTTCTGCCGGTCTGCCCCCACTGCGGCAGGCCCATGACCATGAACCTCCGCTGCGATGAAACATTTGTGGAGGATGAGGGGTGGCACGCGGCAGCGGAACGGTACGAAAACTTTCTCCGTACCCGTAAGGGACAGAGGATCCTCTTTCTGGAGCTGGGCGTCGGCTACAACACGCCGGTCATCATCAAATACCCCTTCTGGCGGATGACGGCAAAAAATCCGAAGGCCATCTATGCCTGCATCAACCTGGGGGAGCCTGTCACGATGCGTGGTCTTGAAAAACAGTCGATTTTAATAGACGGCGATATTGGGACGGTAATACACGCGCTGCATCAGCCATAATCAGAGCTGCTCCGCACGGCTGCCGGGTGCACATACGATTTGGCCGGTGCCCATCCGTTCCACCTACTAAAAAGGATCCCCGCATACTGACGTATGCGGGGATCCTAAACTGTCGGATGGCTGGTTCAAAATTGCGGCGGCTGTTGGGAAATCCGCAGCCGCAGATCATCAGATACCGCAGGTGTGAATAGTCTCGCTGCCCTACATGAACATAGCTTCCGTTCACCTCTGCCATTGCCATGGAGGACAGGGGCAGCGTGCGGTCAACAAGATTTTTCAGTGCGGCGGGCATCCCGCAGCAGTATAGCGGATAACTGAACAGCAGCAGATCGCTCACGAGCATCTGCTCCAGAATCTCGCGCATATCATCATCGATCACGCATCGTCCGCCGTTATATTTACAGGCAAAGCAGCCGCGGCAGAACGCAATATGCCGGTCAATCACGTGGAAGGTCTGTATCTCCTGCGGAGCGGCCTCCTCCATACCGGCCAGAAAAGCCCGCGTGATCTGCATGGTGTCGCTTTTCTCTCTTTTCGGGCTTCCGTTAAAAACAAGAATTTTCATCTGTGCTCGCTTTCCTTTCGGTCGTTTCAGGTGCTCACAGGATCCCGAGCAGTGTCATGCTCGCCGCGGTCTCCGCCGCCGCCTCTTCTCCGGTCTGCCCTGACCCGCGGAGCTGCTTCAGGTTTTCCAGCGCAGACGGATCGTTGGCGGTAATACGCTGCAGCGTCCGGCACGCATCCATCTGCGCACAATCCGCACAGGTATTCAGTCCTCTTTCCCGAACGCAGCTATGGATGGGACAGAGGCTGTCACAGAAGGGCGTCTTTGTGCCTTCCACGCGGCAACCGGTACAGCAAAGCATCTCCGGCGTGATCGGCACACCGTTGAGCTTTGTCCAAAGGGCGGCGGTTTTTTCACGCAGGGCATTGTCTCCCGTCATTGTGGCGATCCGGGCATCACATTTTTCGCAGTCCAGGCCGCAGCAGGCGATCAGATCGTTCATATCGGTTCCTCCTTATCCATAGATACCCATTCCGGCTTATCGCTTCAGAAAGCTGTCCTCGCCCGAAGGCAGCAGTAAGACGCAGTACAAGCCGCTCTTCAGGGCTGCACTGCGTCTAAGCGTCTGGCATTCTCATCTCCTCTATTTTTCCGTTATGAAAACGGATGACGCAGGTGTGCTTGCACTTCGGGCAGAACAGTGGGAAGTCCTCCAGCACCGTATGCGGTCGTATCTGCGTTCTGGTTTTGCCGCCGCATTTGGGACAGCAAAGCCACTCCATGTTCGATTTTGGACTTTCGGCCATGCTCATCACCTCGGTTCATTCACCGATCAGGGTGCGAAAGGCCGCATCGCGGTCAAAGGTACCGGCGGCAAAGCCGGGGATCTCCTTGATAGACTTGCAGACGCTGACGCTGAAGCCGGTCAGGATCCGGCCGATCTCACGGTCGGTATACGGGCAGTCCCCCGTCACGATCAGCGTGGACAGGCTATGCACCACCAACCACAAATCACGGAAATAGAGGTCTGCTTCCTCGGCGGTGATATGGTAGACATCCATCAGCGTCGGGCGGACAAGCGCCTGCAAATGCTGCATGGACTTCATGGCACTGCACTCCTTCTCCTGCGACCGGGTCAAAAACAGGAAGCGATAAAGCTCCGGCTCCTCCCGTGCGAACCGAATATACTGCATTCCCACACCGAAAAACGGTATTTTCTCTTTCAGTCCCGCATCTGCGTAACCGTCGTATACCCGCACCGCGGCAGCATAGACCTCCCGCTTGACGCCATCCATGGAACCAAAACCGGTAAAGACCGGCTGTGTGGAGGTACCCAGCTCAACTGCCATGGTTTTGGCAGTCAGACCGTCTATTCCTTTTGCCCGCACGACCCGCAGGGCAGCCTCTATCATTTCTTCTCTCGTGAATTTGTTCTTCGGCGCCATCGTTCGCATCCTTCCGCAGAAAATCAGCCATTACATATCGCACGTTGTATATTGTTCATTATACACGAGCGCCATATCCTTGTCAAGCAGTCCGCAGCAGACTTTCGAAAAAGACACAGAGCCATACCGTGCCGTAAAGCCCTGTGTCTTTCAGGA
Organism: uncultured Oscillospiraceae bacterium; assembly: GCA_934573945.1. GTDB lineage: Bacteria > Bacillota > Clostridia > Oscillospirales > Oscillospiraceae > Vescimonas. Next base: position 23,321 of record CAKTMQ010000009.1, read on the forward strand.
TAATTTTATACCGCGCCTTTACCGCTGCCCGGCCGCCTGCATGATGGCCTCCACCGGCTCTATCGGCTCACTGTCCCAGGTGATCTCCACATCCGCACATCCGGCGCTGTCCAGCATATCCCGCGCCTCATCAGTCAGCAGTTTCTGGTAGGCACTGTCCACAAGCGCCAGCTTTTGCAGGCAGTCCGCCAGCTCATCGTTTTTTGCCGCCAGCCAAGTGAATGCGGCATCGCTGATCTCGTCCGCGCCAAGGCCGGTATCCATACCCCACTTGATCAGCTCGACAGCCGCCTGTACAGCCGACAGCGAGGAACCGGACGTACCGATCCTCACCTCCGTGTCGATCTCATCCAAAATGGGCAGCGTCAGCACCGGCTGCACATCGGCAGGCGCATCGGCCGCATCAGAGGTGGCACAGGTCACGCCATCCTCAGCGATGGTCACGTACAGCTTCTCCTGCGCGGCATCATAGAGGAAAGACGCTTCGCCCAACAGCTCATCATCCGCGCCCCGTGCCCCGATGGTAAAGAGAACGGAACGGTTCTCCTCCCGGGAAAGCTGCGCCATATCGTCACCCATAAAGAGCCACTCACCAGCCTTCAATGCAGAGCCGTCCGCGTTTTCACACGCCTTTGAGAAGCTGCCGCCATGCAGATAAACAGAGCTGACATCGTCGCGCTCCAGCTTGACATATACGCCGTATTCCCCGGTATCTGCAGGGACGTCATTTGTCCCGGTCGCCGCAGGTGTGTTATTTTCCGATTCTGTCAGGCTGGTGCAGCCGGTCATAAAGACAGTCAGCAGCAATACCGCTGCAGCCAGCAGCGCCGTCATTGATCTCTTGTTGTTTTTCATATGTCCTCCTGTAAAAATCGCTATTGTTGGGAACCTCGGGATGGATCACGCTGTACATGATCCCTCCTTTCGGAACCGCGCTTTCAATCGGCCGTCGAAATGCAAAGGCTTCCTTTCGCGTGCCGTGCTTCTACTACGACAGTGTTGTTCCCCAGTGCCGTGCCGAAGCACATTCCGAGACACATTCCCAGACAAATACCCTCCATACTGTAGTCGCTTTCCCGCCTTTTGCCTTTCTTTTTCTCTGCCGCACCGCGGACAGCAAGGATGACCAGCAGCGATCCCATCGCCGCCCACGGTGCAGCTGCCCGCATAAAATCCAAAATCTGATGCATCATGGTTCCTCCTGTATCACCATTGATCCCAAAATCACACCTCCGTCGGAAGCAAGTCCTCCCGCCGCATCGCCAGATGCTCCGTTCGCCGTATATACCTCCTCTGTCACTTTCCTTGAAAAACGCAGCGCAAACCCTTTTCCCGGTCTGCACTGCGTCTGAGCGTCTGGCATATTGACTTGTTGTGTTTTCTCGTTCTGCCGCCGCATCCGGGAGCCGGAGATCACCCTGACAGCTCCGTCAATGTCACCGGCTGCACGGCGTTGTACATCTGCATTCGTATGGGCAGAAGCAGATCGCACAATACACATTGAGTGATGTGTATTGTGCATTCTACTTCAAAACAATGCGTTTGTCAATAGGAAATTCCACTTTCCCACAGTGACTTTCCCGCAGCGCAGCATCCGGAGCAGCCACATCACTTCGTTTCTCCCTCTGTGGAGATTTTGATCACGCCCGCCGCTTTCGCGCCGTTGTTCCAAATAGAGTGCGGGGTCATCCCTTCACAAATACCGCCTGATCCTTGCCGGCAATGATCTCTCTGTCTCCGGTAACGATCCGCACTTCACCGTCAACGATGACAAAAATGTGATCATCGCTATGGGTGTGGTTGTTTTCGGGACCGCCGCCGTTCTCCTCAATATAAGCGATGGCGCCCCACTGGATCTTTCCCATCTCAGAAAACAGCTTTTTGGCCAGAAAGCCCTTGTGGCCTTCCGGGGTAATAAACGTATGATCCATATATCTTCCTCCTTCGTATGATCCCTTTTTCTCTTTGCAAGGCCGCAAACGCCTGGTTCATTTGGCCGACCCGCGTCCCTGCTATTTTGCGTCGTTTCTCTTTTGGAAGTTCACCGCTCCGGCACCAAGCAGCGCCGCATAGAGCCACCATTTCATAAAAGCAAATATGCAGCCCGCAAGCAGCATCAACACACCTTGAAAATGGCAGAATTGCGGGCGACTTCACACCGGAGCAGTTTACGGCGCTATCCACAGAAAAACGGCAGAAGATGGGGCTGCGGGCAATCGACCTGTATGAGGAAAAGCCGTTATGTGCTGCTGCGCCGAAACAGCCGTCGGTGCTTGAGCTTAAAAATGCGTCGTCGTCTTTCAAAAAACAGCCCGTTCTGAGCGACATCTCCCTGCAGGCCGCGCCCGGCGACAGCATTGCGGTGGCCGGCCACAACGGTGCGGGCAAAACCACCTTCTCCCGCGCCCTCTGCGGCCTGCACCGGGAAACGACCGGCTCATACCTATGGAACGGCAAGCCGCAGAAGCCGAAGGAGCGCATGGAGCGCGCCTATATGGTCATACAGGATGTGAACTACCAGCTTTTTGCCGAAAGCGCGGCCGCCGAGTGCACCTTCGGCATCAAACACCCCGACACGGCGCTGGCGGAAGGGGCAGCAGTATTTCTGCCGGATTCCCCCTCTGCCATCGGTGGTCTTGCCATCCTTGTGCATAGTCAGCCCGGCCTCGCAGACCGGATTACCGTCAGAAAGTGCCTTT
>CAKTMQ010000010.1 GCA_934573945.1 uncultured Oscillospiraceae bacterium
CTGACCAGTGTGATGGCATTGGTCATGTGCCTGGTGATGCTGGTGGGTACCACCTTCGCGTGGTTCACCGACAGTGTGACCAGCGGCGTCAACACCATCAAGTCCGGTAATCTGGACGTGGCGCTGGCGTATGAAAAGGAGGAAAACGTATTTGCGGATGTCACCGAGAGCACCAAGCTGTTCGATGACGCCGCGCTGTGGGAGCCGGGTCATGTGGAGTACGCCGTGCTGAAGGTCAGCAACGAGGGCTCTCTGGCGCTGCGCTATCAGCTGGGCATCAACGTGGCCGGCGAGGTGGGCAGCACCAACGTGCTGGATCAGGCTTTCCAGCTGTCCACCTACCTGCGCTATGCGGTGCTGGAAGGCGACAAGTGCAGCCTGAATCGCGCTGAGATGCTGCGGGCCGCCGGTGACGGCAAGCAGCTGGCCAGCTACACCGGCGCCGAGACCACGCTGCTTCCCGCTGCGGCGGATATGGTGACCGTCGTGGTCTGGATGCCCACCACCGTGGGCAACGAGGCCAACCACAAGACCGGCGTGGCCGCGCCCTCCATCAAGCTGGGTGTGAATCTGGTGGCGACGCAGGCGGAGCATGAGTACGACAGCTTCGGCAGCGACTACGATAAGGACGCCAACGGCAATCCGGATCATCCCGAGTGGAACGTCAGTGCGGATGTCACCGGCACCATGCCGGCCACCGGCGATGCCGTTTTGAAGAACGCGGATGGAACGGCTGTGGCGACCATCCCTGGTGGTGCGGCTGAACCCAATGCAGCGCTGAGCCTGAAGGTGGTCCCCACCACGGCGCCCGCCGGTGTGACGGTCAGCAGCGGACAGGCCAGCAGAGCCTATGACGTGGAAGTTACCGGCCTGAAGGAAGGCAATACGACGCCTGTCGAGGTCAAGCTGTTTGTGGGCAAGAACCTGACCGGCGTGACGGTGTATCACAACGACGCCGAGATGGCGGCGGATGCTTACAGCTATGATGCGTCTACCGGCTTTGTGACCATCAGGAGTACCACTTTCAGCCCCTTTACCATCGTCTATGAGGCACCGGAGGCCATGCTGGGCGGTGCATATTATAAGACACTGGCGGCGGCCATCGACGCGGCGCAGGCCGGCGACACGGTGACCATGGTGCGCGACGTTACCATCAATAGTGGTTACGCCATTGAAAAGAGCATCAACCTGAACGGCGGCCAGTATGACCTGACCGTGAACGGCCAGCTCAAGCTCCTGGCGGCGGACTATCGCGTCAGCAACATCACCATCAAGAGCAGTCGGCCTGTCTATGTCCAGAATGCCACGGCTGTGTTCGAGAGCACCGTCGTGATCGATTCTGCTGTGGATGGCAATGCGGCCATGTGGGTCTATGGCAACTCTGACGTGAAGTTCTGCGGCACCGTCAATGCCCCCAAGGCTTACGGTGTGTGCGTGAACACGGATCAAGCGGCCAACTATGCACCCAATACGGTGCTGCTGTCCGGTGCCACGGTGTACAGCGGCGGTCCGGCGTTCTATGTCAATGGCTCTTTTGGTGGTCATAAGGGAGAGATTTTGAACGCCACATTGACCAGTATCGATGCTAAAACGCAGACGGTGTATGTCTCCGGCCAGCTGGACAAGGGACAGACGCTTACCATCAAGGACAGCGTGATTACCGGCGCGACTGCGGTGGAAGTCAAGCACAGCGACGTGACTCTGACCAACACAGTGATGAACGCCACCGGTGATCCTACCGAGTATGCGGAGAACAACAACGGCGGTACGGCCATCGGCTACTGCTTCGCCACCACCAGCAACAGCAACAATGGTACGATCGACCCCACCAGCGGCACGATCACCATTGATGGCTGCACCTTCAAGCCGGTCGTCACTGGCTGCGAGGTGTTCAACTCCTACGCGGATGCAGAAGGCAGCAAGGGCGCGACGATCAACGGCTATGACGAAAGCCGGATCCTCTATCCCGCAAAGCTGGTTCCCTGATGGGATACCGGCCTGAACACACTATTTTCCGCACTGCTTTTGCAGTGTGTGAATGACCTCCCCCCAAAAAGCCGCAGAGCCCGCCCATTTGGGCGGGCTCTGCGGCGTAGTCCGGCAAAGCTTTTTGACAAGCAGAAGCCCCCTCCCCGGCGCAGCCGGAGAGGGGGCTCTTTTACCATGCAGCTTACTCGAAACGGCAATAGCGGACAGCGGAGGTCTCCAGCACGTAGTCGGGCTTGAAGGAGGCCAGCTTCTTCACGTTGTCGGTGTGGGCGTGGGCGTCGGCGCAGGCCTTGTTGTCCCACTTCTCCACCAGCAGCAGCGTATCCTCCTCTTCCAGAGGCAGATAGAAGTTGTAACCGCGGTTGCCGGGCTCCTGGCGGACGCCGGCGGCGACGCCGGAGGAGGTGACAGCCTCAAAGAAGGCCTTGGCCTTGCCGGGCAGCGTCTTATAGGTAACGAGGATCGTCAGGGGAGTGTTTTCCATGATAATGCTTCCTTTCAAAATATGATTTTACAGGTTTTCGTCGTCCAGAATGGCGCCGCGGTTGGCGGAAGTCACCATGGCGCGATAGCGCTTGAGGTAGCCGCTGACCTGCTTGGGCGGCTGGGGCTTGGTAGCCGCCATACGGCGCTGGATCTCCGCATCGTCCACCAGCAGACGGATGGAGTGGGCGGGAATGTCGATCTCGATCTGATCGCCATCCTGCACGTAGGCCAGCAGACCGCCTGCGGCGGCTTCCGGCGACACGTGGCCGATGGAGGCGCCGCGGCTGACGCCGGAGAAACGACCGTCCGTGACCAGAGCGCAGGTGGAATCCAGACCCATACCGGCCAGTGCGGCGGTGGGGGAGAGCATCTCGCGCATACCGGGGCCGCCCTTGGGACCCTCGTAGCGGACGATGACCACGTCACCGGCCGTGACCTTTCCGGCGTACAGACCCTCGCAGCAGGCCTCTTCGCTGTCGAAGCACTTGGCGGCACCGGTATGTACCATCATCTCAGGCAGCACGGCACCCTTCTTTACCACAGCACCATCCGGTGCCAGATTGCCGTAGAGCACGGCCAGACCGCCGGTCTGACTATAGGCGTTCTCCTTGGTGCGGATCACGTCCTCGTCCCGGATCACGGCGGCGGCGATACGATCCGCCCAGGTGCCGTCCACGGTCTTGGCGGTGGGATCGATCAAGCCCAGGCTGTCAAGCCGCTTCATCACGGCGCTCAGGCCGCCGGCCTCGTTGAGATCCACCAGACAGTGGGTACCGGCGGGGTTGAGCTTGACCAGATGAGGCACGCTGTCGCTGATGGCGTTGACGCCCCGCAGATCGAAGGGCAGACCGGCCTCATGGGCGATGGCGGGCAGGTGCAGCATGGTGTTGGTGGAACAGCCCAGCGCCATATCGGCGGCCAGACCGTTGGCAATGGCCTTCTCGGTGACGATGTCCCGGGGACGGATGTTGTCCCGCACCAGCTCCATCACCTTCATGCCGGCGTGCTTGGCCAGCAGGATGCGCTGGCTCTCCACGGCGGGAATGGTGCCGTTGCCGGGCAGACCCAGACCCAGGATCTCAGTCATGCAGTTCATGGAATTGGCGGTAAACATACCGGCGCAGGAACCGCAGCCGGGGCAGGCATGCTCCACGATCTCGCAGGCCTCCGCCTCGGTCATCTTACCGGTGCGGACAGCGCCGGGCGCCTCAAAGGCGTCGGTCAGCGCCACCTTCTTGCCGTTGGCATGGCCGGGCAGCATGGGGCCGCCGCTGCAGAAGATGGAGGGTACATTGACCCGCAGCGCACCCATAATCATGCCGGGCACGATCTTGTCGCAGTTGGGGATGAACACCAGACCGTCAAAGGGATGGGCGTTGGCCATCAGCTCCACGGAGTCGGCGATGTGCTCGCGGCTGGGCAGAGAGTAGAACATACCCTCGTGGTTCATGGCAATACCGTCGCAGATGCCGATAGCGGGGAACTCAATGGGAGTGCCGCCGGCCATGCGGATGCCGGCCTTGACAGCCTCCGCGATCTTATCCAGATGCATATGGCCGGGAATGATCTCGTTTTTGGCACAGACGATGCCGATCATGGGGCGCTGCAGCTCCTCGTCTGTCAGACCCAGAGCGCGGAACAGAGCACGGTGGGGAATGCGATCCACACCGGTCTTCATCAGATCACTACGCATGGAGATAGCTCCTTTTCTCAATTATTTGAAGTACAGTACCTTGGCAAGCTCGATAAACAGCTTGTCGCGCTCACGGATGGCCTTGTCAGCCTTGTCGCCGGAGTAGTCATAGAAGCCCTCGCCGCTCTTGACGCCCAGCTTGCCGGCCTCGACCATCTCGTGGAGCAGCTTGCTGCCCTCCTTGGCGTCGCACAGGTCGGCGTTGAGGTAGCTGTTGATGTGGTCAAAGGTGTCCAGACCGCCGAAGTCTGCCACACCGAAGGGACCCAGCGCCGCATAGCGCAGACCCATACCGGCCTTCAGCACGGTATCCACGTCCTCAAAGGTAGCGGCACCGCTGCCGACGATGTACAGCGCCTCGCGCAGCACGGCGAACTGAATGCGGTTGATGATGAAGCCGTTGATGTCCTTGACCACCACGGGGCTCTTACCCAGATCACTGACCAGCTTGCGCATCTTGGCAACGTTTTCCTCGCTGGTCTTCTCACCGGCGATGATCTCGCACAGAGGCAGCAGGTGAGGAGGATTCAGCCAGTGCTGACCCATGAAGCGCTCGGGCTTCTCCACGGCGGTGGCGATCTCCGTAATGTGCAGACCGCTGGTGTTGGTGGCCAGCAGTGCATCGGCGGGCGCCAGACGGCTGACCTCGTGCCAGAAGCTCTGCTTGACGTCCATGCGCTCCACGATGCACTCCACGACCAGATCGCAATCCCGGAAGCAATCCTTCTCCAGCGTATAGCTGATGAGGGCGTAGGCCTGCTTGGACTGCTCCTCGGTAATGAGATGCTCGTTGACCAGTGTCTGCTGGTTCAGATCCACCAGGTGCTTACCCTTTTCGATACCGGCAGCCATCACATCGTATACGGTCACTTCATAACCGGCCAGTGCGTACACCTGAGCCAGAGAAGCACCCATCACGCCGGCGCCGGCGATAACGACTTTTTTGGACATAAGAATCCTCCTTACTGTTTTGGTTATACCTATGATAAACAGAAAAGAGGTGGATGTCAATAGAAAAAGATGAAAAAGAGAGATTTTTTGAAAAAGGAAAAACGTTTACACTATCATTTTATGACAAAAAATAAACAATTTACGGACTAAAAGACAAGACTGTGCCGGTGAATGAAAGAAGTGGGTATTTTTTGTGTCGAAGATGGTTGCAATTTGTTTTGAGGAGGTGCATACTGTAAAAATTGAGATGCCATGGTATAAGGAGGACCCCTCATGTATCAGCTGTTGATCCCACAGATCCTGAAAATGGTGATCTACATGGTGGTAGGCTTTGCCTTAGGCAAGACACGCCTCATCAACGCGGAGCAGAGCAAGAGCCTGTCGCTGCTGTGTCTGTACGCCGCGGTGCCCAGTGCGATCCTGTCGGGCTTTCAGAAGGAGTACTCGCCGGAGATCCTGCACAATCTGCTGATGACATTCGTGGTCGTTGCGCTGATACACGTGTTGTTCTTCGGTATCAACTGGCTTTTGAAGCGGATGAAGTACTCGCCGGTGGAACGGCTGTCGGTGATCTATCCCAACTGCGGCAATCTGGTGATCCCGCTGGTGATCGCGCTGCTGGGTACGGAGTATGTGATCTATTCCTGCGTGTTCATCGCCATGCAGTCCTTCCTGCTCTGGACTCACGCGCTCAGCACCTTGACGGGACAGCGGCAGATGGATCTGAAAAAGACCATCACCAACCCCAGTGTGGTGGCGTTCTTCCTGGGATTGGTGTTGTTTTTCGGCCGCATTCAACTGCCCACGCCTGTGTGCGAGGTGCTGGAGGTGTTCAGCGGCTTTACCGGCCCGCTGGCCATGATCGTGGCGGGTATTCTGCTCAGCGGCATCAAAAAAGAGCAGCTGCTGGCTTTCCGGCGGCTGCCGCTGGTGATCCTGCTGCGGCTGGTGGTGGTGCCGGTGGTTCTGCTGGCGGCATTGCGCTTCTCGGGTATCGACGGACTGCTGCATATGGATCCCAAGATCCTGACGGTCTGCTTCCTGAGCTGCATCACGCCGCCGGCCAGTACCGTGGTGCAGATGGCGCAGGTATTTACCGACGATGCCACCTATGCCAGCGCATTGAACGCTGTGGGCATGACGCTGTGCATTGTATCCATGCCGCTGATGGTGCTGCTGTACGATATGGTCTGATTTTAATTTGCTGTATAACGTGAGGAACCGCCGTGCTTTTGCACGGCGGTTCCTCACGTTATTGTAAAGGAGAGAGTAAGCGAGATCATTGATCCAGGATCCGGTGTGCCTCCTGCAGCAGCCCATAGGCAGCGCGGAATTTCTTCAGCTGTTCGGTATAGAACCGATGCACCTCCGGATCGGGTGTGATCTTACGGACGGCACGGTTCCAGGTGGCCAGATCGTTCTTTGACAGCACGCCGGTGCCCATGCCCGCCAGAATGGCACAGCCGATGGTCTCCGTTTCCAGATTTTCGGGGATGATCAGCTCCTGTCCGAAGATGTTGCACAGGATCTCCATCCACACACGGCTGCGGCTTCCGCCGCCGCCGCAATAGATGGGCGAGTCGGAGATGCCCACCTCGTCGTGCAGGATCCGGAAGCTGTCGGCCAGCGTATACCCCACCCCCTCCAGTACGGCACGGGCAAGGTGACCGGCCTTGTGGTAGGCCTCCATGTGCAGGAAAGCACCGCGCACGGAGCTGTCCCACATCGGGCAGCTGGCGCCGGTGAGATAGGGCATGAACAGCAGTCCGTCCGCACCGGGAGATACGGCAGCCGCCGCATGATCCAGCTTGTCGTAGCAGCTCTCGCCCTGGGGGCGGTTGCTGAAGAGTATATCCCGTGCCCAGCGCACGGCGATACCGGCGTTGTTCACCGGCGTCATGCTGGCGCTGGCACTGCGGTCAGGCATTACGGTGTTGAGGAAGCGGCGATCCAGATGGCGGGGTGCAAGCACAAAACGGCCTACACTGCCCATGATGAGGGCATTTTCCTGCCGCCCGGAGCCGAGCCCCACCACGGCGGCCATGGTGTCCATGGCGCCGGCAGCCACAGGGATACCGGCGGGAAGTCCCGTGGCCGGATCCGCCAGCGTGGTGCCCACGATGTCGCTGCTCTTATGCAGCGGCGGCATCTGCTCCATGGTCAGGCCGAAATAGCGGCACAGATCGGGATCCCATTCGCCCTTGTAGGGGTTATAGAGCATAGTGGTGGCAGCACGGGTGTGATCCATGCAGTAAACGCCGGTAAGGCGCATCAGCAGATAGCTGCTGGGATTGAAGAGATACCGCACGCGCTTGTAGTCCTCCGGCTGGTTTACCGCCAGCCACTTCAGCGTGGGACCCCAGACAAAGCCGTCGGTATTGTTGTTGCCGGTGATGCGGAAGATCTCATCGCTGCCGATGTCCCGCTCGATCACCGGTACCATGGCGGCGCCGCGCTTGTCCAGCTGCATGATGGCCGGACTGATGGGCTGCATCTGTGCATCTGCCAGAATAATGGCGTTTGCATGGCTGACGGCGATACCGGCCACCTGACGCAGATCGCACTGGCCGGACAGCTCCTTCAGGCAGGAGCAAAGGCACTCCCACCAGCAGTTGGGATCGATCACCACCTGACCGCCGCCCAGAAAGGACAGGGAATACTCCCGGTAAGCATAGTGAAGGCGCTGTCCCTGCTCAGAGAAGAGCGCGACCTTCAGGCCGGTAGAACCGACGTCAATTCCAGCAAGCATATATCACACCTCATTTAATGCAAATAGTGGCCTGTTCGCCTGCAATACACGGCGATAGAAGGCGTAACGCTGTTCATACAGCTCCCGCAGGGCGGGATCGGGGGTATAGACGGCGCCTGTGTCGCCGGAGGGGAGCTGGGGAACAGGCCGCCCCAGCGCACGGATCGCCAGCAGGGCGTTGCCCACCAGCGCGGCGTCAAAATCGGACTGCCGTACACGGATGGTGCAGTTGAGCACATCGCTCTTGATCTGCGACCAGATGGCGCTGTTGTAGCCGCCGCCGGTGCCCAGCACCACCTTCTGCTGCATGGAGGGATCGGCAAATTCGTCCCAGATAGTGCGCAGCGCATAGGCAGTGCCCTCCATCACGGCGCGAACCAGATCGGCCTTGGTGGTATCTGTTCCCAGACCGAAGTAGACGCCCCGCAAAGTGCGATCCCACAGTGGTGCCCGTTCTCCGCACAGGTACGGCAGGAATACCACACCGTGGGCGCCGGGTACGGACTGCTCCGCCAGCTGGTTATAGCTGTTGAAGTCGGTGATGCCGCCGTCCACATGGTCGCGGAACCACTTCAGCGAGCCGCCGGAACAGGACATACTGCCCTTGAGGATCCACGCGTCGTTGACGGCGTGGCGCAGCAGACACAGGTTGGGGTGATACCGGGGCTTTTCCAGCACCACGCCGATGCCGGAGGATTGACCACTCATTTCGAAAATATCGCCGCCGTGCACCACGTCCAGCCCCAGCGGCGAGGAAGCACCGTCGATGCATCCGGCGGCCACAGGGGTCTTGCGGGGGATCTGCCAGAGATCAGCCATCTCGTCCAGCACGGTGCCCACCACTGCGTCGCAGGGGTAGACCTCCGGCCATTTGGCGCGATCCAGTCCCAGCAGCGGGAAGAGCTGCTCCTCCGTCTGCATGGTGTGGACGTTCAGCGTCTGGGTCAAAGCGGCACTGGACTGGTCGATGGAATACACGCCGGTAAGGCGGAAAACGATCCAGCCGTTGATCTGCAGATAGCGGTCAACGGCGTGATAGGCCTCGCCCTGGTGCTGCTTCTGCCACACCAGCTTGGGCAGTGTGAAATAGGGATCGGTGCGGTTGCAGGAGAACTGATGGATATAATCAGCGTGGGGCTGCAGTACGTCGCGGCAGATGTCGCCGGCGCGCTGATCCATCCAGATCATACCCCGCCCAACGGGCTGACCGTCAGCAGCGACGCCCAACAGTGTGGGCGCTTGGCTGCTGACGGAGATACCGCAGATACGTTTGGCCAGATCGGGGTGGGCGTCGGTCAGCTCCCGCACGGCGCGGGTGGCGGCGTCCCACCAGTCCAGCGCGGATTGCTCCACCTGGGCATGGCCGAGGGGATAGGTGGGGTACTCCACCGTGGACTGAAACAGTCCCTTGCCGTCCTCATCTACCAGGCCGGCCTTGATGCTGGTGGTACCTACGTCGATCCCCAGATAGATGTCCTTACTTGACTTCATGGATGGGCTTTCCCTGGCGGAAGAACGCGTCGATGTCCTCCAGCAGAATGCGGGTCTGCTGGGCGATAATATCCCGGGAAGCGCCGCCGATGTGGGGCGTGAGGATGATATTATCCAGCTTCAGGAAATCGGAGTCGTGCTTCATCGGCTCGTTGATTTGCACGTCCAGCGCGGCGCAGGCAAACTTCTTGTCCCGCAGCGCCTCGTACAGCGCCTGCTCGTCCACCAATGCGCCGCGGGCGGTGTTCACCAGCACGGCGGTGGGCTTCATCAGTTCAAAGGCGTGGGCACCCACCAGACCGCGGGTCTCCTCGGTGAGCTTGCAGTGGATGCTGATCACGTCAGCGGTGGAGAACAGCTCGTCATAGCTGACGCCGGTGACGCCCTCCGGCCACTGGGTCACGAAGGGATCATGGGCGATGACCTTCACATCGAAGCCGGACAGCAGGTGTGCCACCCGGCGGGCGATGGCACCGTAGCCCAGGAAGCCGATGGTCTTGCCGTACAGCTCATAGCCGTCAAAGGTCTTGAAGGAGGTGTTGCCGGCGATGTCCCAGGGAACCCGATCCCATTGCTGGGACTCGATGTAATGGAACGTCTTGGGAATGTGGCGCATGGCGCAGATCATCAGACCCACTGCCAGCTCTGCCACGGCATTGGCATTGCGGCCGGGGGAGAAAGACACCGGCACATTGTGACGGCGCACCGCGTCCTTGTCCACGTTTTCGATACCGCTGCGGGAGCAGGCGATGAACTTCAGCTGGGGCATATGATCCAGCACGTAGTCATTGATCTCCTCGTAGCAGATCACCAGGATCTCACAGTCAGCGGCTTCCTTGACCAGCTCCTCCGGCGTGAGCTTCTTGCCGGTGGCGCCCCAGCCGCCAAACTTGATGTCATCAACATATTCACGCAGCTTGGCCAGACCCTCCTGGGTCATCTGCGCAGAAACAAAAGCTTTCATACGCACTTACTCCTGCCACGGATCCAGGATCGTCTTGATGCCCTTGTAGTTGGCCTTCATGTCGAAGGCGGTCTGCCAATCCTCCAGCTTGAACACGCCGGAGACCATCTTGCTGCAGTCCACCTTGCCGGAGCTGAGCAGACGGAACACCTCGCGCTGGTTGATGGCGGAGGAGGAAGAGGAACCGGTGACCACCAGCTCTTTGTAGTGGATCACGTTGGGATCAATGGATACCTTGCTGCCCACGGGGTTGCCGGCGAAAATCACAAAACGGCCGCCCTTTTTCACATAGTCCAGAGACTGCTCCAGCACGCTGGGCACGCCCACGTCGATGATCACGGAGTCGGCGCCGCGGCCGTCGCTCTCGCGGAAGATGATCTCCTTGGCGTCCTCGCTGGTGGGGTCGATGACCACGTCAGCGCCCATTTCCTTGGCCATTTCACGCTTTTCGGCGATGGGCTCGATGACGATCAGCTTCTTCAGGTTCACGCTCTTGGACAGCTGTACGTGGAACAGGCCGATGGGGCCGGCGCCGACGATCACGAAGATGTCGCCGTCCTTCAGCTGTGCCTGCTGGATGCCGTGATAGGCAGCGGCGATGGGCTCGGAGATGGCAGCCACCTCATCACTGACGTTGTCGGGGATCTCCACCACGTTGCCGCAGGCAATGGCTTCCTTGGGGATCTTTACGTACTGGGCAAAACCGCCGTCGATCTCGTAGCCGATGGTGGTGCGGTTGACACAAATGTTGGTGTGGCCTTCCAGGCAGCAGTGGCATTTGCCGCAGTAAATCATGGGATATACGCTGACGCGCTGCTCCAGGTGGTAGCCCTTCACATTGGCGCCGATACCCACGATCACGCCGGAGAACTCATGGCCGGTGATCCGGGGCGCCTGAATGACCTTCGTGCCCTGATAGATACGGTTATCGGTGCCGCAAACGCCGCCGTAACGTACCTTTACCAGGATCTCATCGTCGTTATAGGAGGGAATAGGACGCTCTTCCACGTCAAAATGCTTGGGAGCCTTGAAAACAAGGGCTTTCATCATACCGTCTTTCATATATTACACCTGCTTCTTAAAAGATCATCCGGTGGCTGGACGAACCGAACCGCCGGATGTCAAAATGTTTGTCCGGGATCCTGTACGCGCTGCGACCCTTACAGGGTGACCTTCTTATTGAGCAGTGCAACGTCCTCGTCGCACAGATGCTTGGCGCTGCCCTGAGAGATGAAGTGGATCATGGCGTTGTTTTCGATCTCGTTGGCAACGGATACGGCGTCGCTCATGCTGGGGCCTACGGCCACAACGCCGTGGTTGCTCAGCAGGGTGCCGTTGGAGTTGCGGATGCCTGCGCGGACATTCTCGCCCAACTGCTCGGAGCCGGGCAGCGCGAAAGCGGTGACCATGATGGGGCCGACCTTGGCAGCCACACTGGGCGTATAGACGGGCATCAGCGTGCCGTCCTCCACGGAGCTGGCGTAAGCGGTGGCATAGGTGGAATGGGTGTGGCACACGGCGCGGACATTGGGGCGCTCGTGATAAACGGCCAGATGCAGAGGCACTTCCTTGGTGGGCTTTTCACCGTCCAGCAGGTTGCCGTCCATATCGATTTTGCTGATGCACGCCTCGGTCATGTGACCCAGGAACCAGCCGGTGGGGGTCATCAGCACGGTGTTCTCATCAATGCGGATGGACAGGTTTCCACCGCTGCCCTTCACAAGACCCTGATCGTACAATTCCTTACCCCAGGCTACCAGCTCCTTGCGGGCGGCGGCCTCCTGCGCGTATGTAGCTTTTTTGATCATATCCAGATTCCTTTCATTTCTGCAAAAACGTGGGTTTTGCGGCATTTCAGATGGTACTTTAAGCATACTGGAAGAAAGGGAAAAAAGCCACAGACAGAGCAATAAATATACGGTGGGGTTTTGTGTCGACGACACAAAAAGATGCGGCAGGCGGCATGAAAACAGGTGGATTCAGGAGGAGATGGCCTTCAGATACCGGCAGAGATTGTTGGCAAAATCCCGGTTCCGGTAGTCCTGCATGGGGTTGATCCCCAGCGCGTCCTTGATCTTGGCCAGCCGGAAGGAGAGGGTGTTTTTGTGGATGAACAGCTTCTGGCTGGCGGGCTGCAGGCTGTAGTCACACTCGGCCAGACTGCTGATGAGCTCCACATAGGTGGACAGAAACTCCTGGGGCAGAGCGGAGGAGAACACATTGAACATACCACGGTATTCGATCAGGGGAATACAGTACTCCAGATAGTCCTTGGTGTGGTCGTAGAACCAGTTGACCGGCTCTTTGCAGTGGGCGATGTTGTTGAGCCACACCGCGTGGTCATAGCCCACACGGTAATAGGACAGTGTGTTCTGGATGCTGCCCACGTGCATGGTGTAGTGAAACCCCTGGGCGTCCAGTGCCCGCTGCCACCACACCAGATACTCCGCCACCGTGTTGCGGTAGCTGCGCAGCACGTCCTCCCCGTAGCCCAGATAGATATACAGCGTGATGTGGCCGCTGCGGCTGAGGGTCAGAATATCCTGCGAATTGTAGCAGGGATTGTCGGCACCCTGAGAGACCAGCGCAGCCATGTCGCCGGCGGGAGCCGTGATGATGAACACAGGGACGCGCATACAGTCGTACTTGTAGCCCAGTGCCGTGGCGCGCGCCTCCAGCTCGCCCTGGGTCACCTGGGTGTCGTACAGCAGCCGCTGAACGAACAGCTCGGATTTGCTGCTGTATTTCTGCATCCGGATGCTGTCGTGGGCATAGGCGGACATGACCTCCAGCGAGAGCTTGATGACCGAGGCGTAGGAGGAAACATTCTTCTCGTTGCCGGTGACCTCCAGCACGCCGATGGCCACGTTGTCCTGCATCAGCGGCAGACAGACCGTCAGCCGGTTTTCATAGCCCTTGACACGATGGGTGACCACAGTGCCCTCACCGCACAGGATCTGATAGGCTACGTCGTGGAAGGTGCCCAGATTCTTCGGTTGGTCGCTGGCGATGATAAAGCCGCTGCTGTCGATGATCTGGGCGCGGTAATCGGTGGTGGCGGATAAATTGGTGACAAAGGTCTGGGCAAATTTATCGTCGATCATGGCGGGATTTCTCCTTCCTTATTCCTGATTTTCTGAAAAAGGGAGATATGCCCGGCATATCTCCCTTTACGGCCTCATTAAATTGTCCGCAGGAAAGCGGCGGAGGAGGCCAGCTGCGGCGCGGAGAGAGGCAGATCCGTTTCCAGACTGACGGTGCCGGTATAACCGGCGTCCTGCAGGCGCTGCAGCCGCTTGCGGTGCAGCTCGTAGCGCAGGGGATGGAGCATACAGCGGCTGTACGGCTCGCCGGCCACGTCGTCGGAGATATGCACGTGGCTGATATAGGGCATCAGTTCCATGATGGAGCGGTCGGCCTCACCCTGCCGCTCCATGCTGTACAGGTCGTAGATCAGGCCGACATGGGCGCCCTGCAGGCGGGAGATGATCTCCAGCGCCTCGTCGCAGGTGTTCACGCAGTTGCAGAAGCAGTCGGCCAGCGGCTCCAGCGCCACGCCGATGCCCAGCGGGGCATAGACCTCCACGTTGTCCAGCAGAAATTCCTCCACCTGCCGGAAAGCCAGCTTCCGGTCAAAGCCCTCCGGCAGAATGCGGGACTTGGGAGAGCCGACGCCCACCTGCTTGATATGCAGTGCCTCGGCGCGGCGGGCGAGACGGCGGATATAGGCGCGGTTCTGCTCGCGGTCGTATTTGGGGCCGGCAATGGTGATCTCCGGCGGGCAGTAGGCGTTAAAGCCGATGCAGGGCAGCTCCAGTGCCTCCAGCCTGCGGCACAGATCGTCAAATGCCTCATCGGTGAGGGCATCGATGGCCTTGCCGTGGATCTCCGTAAAGGCCAGACCGGCCTCCTTGACCAGCTCCACGTTGGAGACAGATGCAACACAACCAAAAATCATAAGAAAACCTCCTGAAACGGGTACTCACCAACAGTAGAAAACGTTTACTCGTCTGCGTAAAGCACCATGTATTTTCCATATCGTATTTTAACAAAGACTGTCTGTTTTTGCAAGCTGCAAATAAAAAAGAACCAAAAAGTTTCGAAAAGCTGTGAAAACAGGAAAGTAATGTTTTACATTTCTGGCAAAGTATGCTAAAATAGTACCATATCATCACCGCGCCGGAGAGAACTCCCTTTCGGGGGAGATAAAGCCGCAGCGGCGTGCCTTTCTGTGGGGAGCACACGGACACGCGAAAGCGGACGAAAAGCGCGGTGATGGGATTTTTCATGGGTGCTGTCATAAGCACATCAGAGGTGTATATGGAAAGAAGATCCACGATCAAGGATGTGGCGCAGGAGGCGGGGGTTTCTATCGCCACCGTGTCCCGGGTACTGAATCACAACGCGTTTGTGACCAACGACATCAAGTCCAAGGTTTTGAAGGCCGCCGACCGGCTGAATTATATTCCCAATACCGTGGCCAAGAGCCTGAAAACCAACCGCACCAACAGCATCGGCTTCATGATCTCCGATATTTCCAGTGAATTCCTGATCGCCTCCGCCCGGGCGATGGAGGGCGTGCTGGCGGCGGATAACTACAGCATGATCCTGTGCAGCTCGGAGAACGATCCCCAGCGTGAGCGAAACTATCTGCGGATGCTGATGAGCAAAAACGTGGATGGCATCGTGCTGAACACCACCGGCAAAAACGACGACTACGTGAAAGAGGTGTCCCGTGATCTGCCCATGGTGCTGTTTAACCGCAAAGTGAATGGAAACGATTTCAGAGGCGATCTGGTGGACACCAATAACTACGACGCCAGCTACGAGCTGACCCGCCGCCTGCTGCAGATGGGACACCGCCGGATCATGGTGGTGCGGGGACCTGCCTGGCTGAGCAACGCCCAGGAGCGGTTTGACGGCTTTGCCGCCGCCATGCGCAGTGTGGAGATCGACGTGAACAGCGACAACTATCCCTACATCTACGAGGGAGACTTCTCCGTGCGCACCGGCCAGAAGGCGGTGGAGTTCCTGATGAAGCTGCCCCAGCGCCCCACGGCGGTCTTTTCTCAGAACGTGGTGATGACGCTGGGCGTAATGACCTGCGCCCGGGAGAACAACATCAACATCCCCGATGACATCTCTTTGGTGTCCTACGACGGCATCCCCAATGCCCAGCTGATGGTGACCCGTCCCACGGCGGCGGTGTTTGACACCATGGCCATGGGACAGAAGATCGGCCGCACCATCCTCGAGCGCATCGAGGATCCCCGGATCGAAAACCGCTCCTTCATCTTCCAGCAGCGCATTATACAGGGCAACTCCATCAATATGCCCGTCACCCAGCTGGAGGACGAGCCGAATTATAATTGACTCTATCAAAATAGCTTCGCCGCCCATAACGGGCGGCGAAGCTATTTTGGCGCCCCATAAAAAAGCGGCAGGCCATGCCTTTGGAGGAGACATGGCCTGCCGCCCTCTCAATCATTGAGGAGGGAGAGAAAGGTTAGATGGTCTTATTCAGGCTGGGGATCCACGATCCATATGATCAGCAGAAGCACCCAGATCACCAGAATACCGAAATCGCGCCGGAAGTTTCCCGCCATATAGGTGCGCAGCCCGATCGAGCGGATGTCAGACACCGCGTTGATGACAGACATGGCCACCAGACAGACCGTTGTGCCGATCTGGTGCAGGGGCTGGTTGTCGGAGAAATAGGCGGTGAGCAGGAACGCAGCCGCCCCCACGCCCAGCAGCAGATAGATCACCCGCAGCGTGCGGCTCATCTTGCGCTTGGCGTTGGTCTGATACATCATGTCAATGAGCTTGGACATAGAAAACCTCCCGGAAATTCAGGTCTGCCGGCTTAGCCGCCGATAAGGCACAGCGTCACAGAGGGGATCATGGTGATGATGATCAGCGTGACGAACAGCGGTAGATAGAAGTAGCTGGCGCCCTTGACCATTTTTTCGAAGGAGATACCGGCGACACGGGCGGTAGCGTACAGGCAGTTGCCGACAGGGGGCGTGATCAGACCGATCATCAGGTTGAACACCATGATCAGGCCGAAGTGCACGTCGTTGATGCCGAAGGACACGGCAGCGGGGGTCAGGATCGGCGCCATGATCAGGATGGCGGCGTTGGCGTCCATGAAGCAGCCCACGAACAGCAGGAACACGTTGATCATCAGCAGGAACATATACTTGCTGCTGGAGACGCTCAGGAAGAACTCCAGAACCATCTTGGGGATCATGAACTTGGTCAGCATATAGCCGTACAGGGTGGAACCGGCCACCACCAGCATCACGGCCGCGGCCTCGCCGCAGGTCTGCTTGAACACAGTGACCAGATCCTTCAGGCTGACCTCGCGGTACACCAGGCACACCAGAATCAGGGCGTACAGGGTAGCCACGCCGGCTGCCTCGGTAGCGGTGAACACACCGGTGAGGATACCGCCGATCAGGATCACGGGGGTCAGCAGGGAGAGGAAGCTCTTGCAGAACAGATCCCACAGCTCACGCAGAGTGGGCAGCTTGCGGCGGGGGTACTTCCGCTTGACGGACATCACGCCCACCATCAGGCCGAGGCACAGGGCACACACGACGCCGGGGACGATACCGCCCACCAGCAGGTCGGAGATGGAAGCACCGGCCGCGGTGCCGAACATGATCAGAGGAATGGACGGGGGAATGATGGGGCCGATGGTGGAGGAAGCCGCCGTGATACCGGCGGAGAACTCCTTGTCGAAGCCCTCATCGCTCATGGCGCGGATCTCGATGGTGCCCAGACCGGCGGCGTCAGCCACGGCGGAGCCGCTCATACCGGCAAAGACCACGGAGGCCAGAATGTTCACCTGACCCAGACCGCCGGGGATCCAGCCCACCAGCGCGTTACAGAACTTGAAGATGCGGTTGGTGATGCTGCCGACGTTCATCATCTTGCCGGCCAGCAGGAAGAAGGGGATAGCCAGCAGCGTGAAGCTGTTGACACCGGCAGCCATCTTCTGGGCAACGGTGCCCATGGCCGTCAGATTGAAGCTGCCGGAGTAGATCATACCCACGATGGAGGTGATGACCAGCGCGTAGGGTACGGCAAAGCCCAGCAGGAACAGGATCAGCAATAAGCCGACGAAAATTGCAATTACCATAGAGTCGTGCCCTCCTTACACTTCATATTCTGCCTCAGCGGCAGCCAGCGCCTCCTTGAAGCGGAGCGCACGACGGATCACGAACAGGATGCCCGTAATGCCACCAAGAATGACGGGAATGTACTGATAGCTCATAAGCAGCCACTTCACGGAAGCGAAGTTCAGCGTCATGGTGCTCTTGAAGTAGCGGATACCGCCAACGACCAGAATGCCCAGCACCAGCACGTAACAGATGCTCATGACCCAGTAGAGGACGACGCGGCCCTTATAGGGGACTTTATCAAAAAAGTAAGTAACTTTCAACTGCTCATCGCGGGATTCCAGCACGGGCAGCATCAGGAATACCATCCAGATGTAACCCATGCGGGCGAACTCCTCGGTCCAGGGGGCCGAGATCTTGAGAACGAAGCGGAACAGAACCTGCAGCAGCACGCATACAAGCATGAACAGCAGGACAATAGCCGACAGGCTTTCGAGGATCTTGTCCAGTTTTTTCATAATTTAGGCTCCTGTGTATCGAATGGGTAAGAGGATTCAAGGCACAGCCGCAGACAAATGCACACTTGTGCCCGTGTTAAAAACACATAAAGAGGGGTTATTTAAGGGAGTACTGCCGCCACTCGAGGGTGGCGGCAGTACATAGACCAATTCAACCGGGTGATCAGCCGGCCATGTAGGCAGCGACGTAATCCTGAGCTTCCTTGGTGTAGCTCTGCAGAGCCTGATTGATACCGTCCTGAGCGGCGGCGGCGAAAGCGGCCTTGTCAACGGTGACGAAGGTAGCGCCGGCGTCGATAGCGGTCTGATGATAGGTCTCCACCAGGTTGGCCAGCTCCTGATCGCCCCAGGCGTCAGCCTCGGCCAGAGCCTTCACCAGGATCTCCTGATCGGCGGGATCCATAGCGTCAAAGGTATCACAGTTGATGCACCAGTGGTGGACACCCTGCAGGTGCTCGGTCTCCATGATGTACTTGTTGACCTCATAGATCTTGTTGGTGCAGATGTTGTCGATGGGGTTCTCC
The DNA here is from genome assembly GCA_934573945.1 of uncultured Oscillospiraceae bacterium. Lineage (GTDB taxonomy): Bacteria > Bacillota > Clostridia > Oscillospirales > Oscillospiraceae > Vescimonas. The sequence goes on from CAKTMQ010000010.1 coordinate 18,493, forward strand.
TGAGCGTCCACAACGCCGGTCTGCAGAGCGGAGTAGGTCTCGCTCCAGGAAACGACGGTGCACATAGCGCCCATGCTGTTCCAGATGGTGACCCAGGACTCGATCTCGGGCACGCGAACCTTCAGACCCTTCAGGTCATCGGGGGAGCTGATCTCCTTGCTGGCGGTCAGCAGACGGGGAGAGCGGTTCTGCAGGCCGATCAGGTACACGTTGCCGTTCTCCTTGGCAGCGGCGTCGATGGCGGCGCCCAGAACCTCGTCCTCATAAACGGCCTTCACGTCGTCGATGGAGCGGAACACGAAGGGCAGAACGGTGGGATCCACGCCGGTAGTGATCTGGCTGCCGAAGTTGTCACCGAAGTGGGCGATGTCGATCTCGCCGGTCTTGATCTGCTGGATGTTCTCCATCTCGTTGCCCAGCGTACCATCCTGATGGTAGTTGATCTTGATGCGGCCGTTGGAATACTCATCCACCAGCTCCACGAACTTCTCGCCCACCAGGCCGATCACGCAGCCGGTAGCATCAGAAGAAGCCATCGTCAGCTCATAGGTCTTGCCCTCGGCAGCGGTATCGCCGTCGTCGGGGGTGGTGTTGTTGTCGGACTGCTTGTTGTCGCCGCAGGCTACCAGGGACAGAGCCATGACCAGGGCGAGGAGCAATGCCAGTACTTTTTTCATAATAAATTCCTCCTCTTGTTTTTCAAACACAATTGATTTTGTTTCCGTTCATTCGATGAACCCTCCCGTGAAAGATCTCGAAGAAAGAAAAAGGGTCAAACCGATCTGCTCCGAAATTTTTAACGGGAAACTTCTTAAATTGTCGTGAACTCCACAGGCGTCATTTGAACTTTGAAAAAGTATTAACAATGTCTGAGAAATTCGCTAAACGCACAGGACAACGTTTTCATGTGTTCGATTTAAGCGGATTATACAAAAAAACCAAATATCTTGCAACCCCCTTTTCGGCTTTTTTCTACTTGGTACAATTATTTGTGCTGATGACACAAAAGAACTGCGATTCCCTGTGCGGGGGACTCAATATATGGCCAAAAAATGAACAGTGTTCTCGTCAAAATCACTATAAGGCTTAACGCAGTGTCAAAAGCCAGCCGGGGAAAAGACCGGCTGACATAAGGAAACATACGGCCTTGCCTGCGCCTGTCCGGCTAAAATTGTCCGAAATGACGCAGGGCTGTCAAAAGCTTGTTATTGCGCACCAGTCTGCGCCGTGAAGTAAGTGCCTTGGGGTGAGGACTGGCGCGGATCTTATATAAAAAAGGTGCAGCAGGAAGCATGATGGGTGCTGCAGCGCGTGGCTGCGGTCAGAATTTCGGCGGTTCAAAGGCCGCGGCCATAAAAAACTCCTGCCGGGAAGCGAAAATCTCACATTGACAAACTGCCCTGTAATGTGGTATGATGCAACCAAGCAAACGTTTACAGGGACGATTGTGCTTCGATTTATGCGGTTTTCCTTTATTTTTATTGTGCAAAAACGCGCAATGCTTTTTGAATCAGCTTATTAAATATGGAGGATACATATTATGAAGATTGGTTTCATCGGTCTGGGCGCTATGGGTCGCCCCATGTCCAAGAATTTGCTGAAGGCTGGCCACGAAGTACACGTCTATGACATCGTACCGGCTGCCGTCGAGGAGCTGGTCAGCGCCGGTGCCGTCTCCGAGCCCAGCAACAAGGCTGTTGCCGAGGCCAGCGAGGTGGTCATCACCATGCTGCCCAACTCTCCCCACGTCAAGAACGCTGTGCTGGGTGCCGACGGCGTGCTGGCCGGCAAGCATCCCGGTATGGTGCTGCTGGAGATGAGCTCCATCGCGCCTCTGGCCACCAAGGAGATCGGCGCTGCCTGCGCCGAGGCCGGTGTGCCCATGCTGGAGGCTCCCGTCTCCGGCGGTGTGGTCGGCGCTGCGGACGGCAAGCTGTCCATTATGTGCGGCGGCGACAAGGAGCTGTTTGAGCAGCTGCGTCCCATCCTGGAAGTGCTGGGCAATTCTCTGGTACTGTGCGGCGGTCTGGGCGCCGGCAACACCACCAAGCTGGTCAACCAGCACATCATCGCCGTAGAGATCGCCACCGTGGCCGAGGCCTTTGCCATGGGCAAGAAGGCCGGCGTGGAGCCCGAGGTGATCTTCAACGCCATCCACAACGGCTATGCCGGCTCCAAGGTGATGGAGGGCAAGCTCACCGCCGCCATGGATCGTGCCTTTACCGCTGGCTTCCGTCTGGATCTGCACATCAAGGATATGGTCAACGCCGTGGAGACCGGTTACGCAGTGGGCGCTCCCATGCCTCTGGGCAGCCTGGTGCTGGATATGATGAAGTATCTGTCCGCCAACGGCCTGGGCAGCGAGGACAACGCCGCCCTCATCAAGTACTACGAAAAGCTGGCTGGCTTCGAGTTCAGCAGAATGTAAAATGTGATCTCCTCAAATTTCCTTTTGATGGAAAGCCCTGGCACGCAGCGCGCGTGCCGGGGCTTTCATCGTTCGGATTTTCATCGTTCGGATTTTCATCGTTCGGATTTTCATCGTTCGGATTTTCATCGTTCGGATTTTCATTGCCGGGACATTCGTCGTCCGGATATTCATCACACGGCTTTTCCTTGTTGGGTCTTTCGCTGTTCGGGCATTCATCGTTTGGCTTTTCGCCGTTCAGCCTTTCACGGCTCATTATAGGGGGAAAAACCGTGGTTTTTACGGGTAAAAAAGGGGTGCTTTATGGGTAAAAAAGGGGTGCTTTAGCTGCCGGAAACGGCTGAAAAGCGGCCGTGAGCAGCTGATGAGCCGCCGAAAGACCACGGAGCAGGTGCCGGCATCTCCGCTGAACTGCCGTCGAAATTGCCCTTGAGAAACCACGAAGCAGCGGTCAAAATACCCTGAAAAATCACGTCAAGCAGCCACTGCGCCGCCGCTGAGACGTCCCTGAAGCAGCCCCTGAAAACCCCACGAAACATCCGCGAAATACCCTTGAAAAACAACTAAGAAGCCGCCGCCCGGATGACTCCGGGCGGCGGCTTCTTTATCATGAGAGGGAAAATATTGCGGATTTTTTGACGCGTTTCCGCGACTTTTTGATGTTTTTTGAAACTTTTCAGCGCTTTTTCAGCACGCCGTTCAGCACATTTCCTGTGATTTGCCGGCGCTTTTCAAGCGCATTGCCAGCGTTCTTACGACGCCTTTCAGCGCATTGCCAGCGTAACGTCGCCCACAGCGGCCAGCGTCTCACCGTTGTAGACCTGCGCGGCGCAGGTGATGATCGCCTTTTCCACCCGCTCTGCAGTGATCTTGGCGTGCACCGTGATGGTGTCGCCGGGGCGGATCTTGCTGCGGAAGCTCACGTTGTTGATCCCGATGAACAGGGGAAGCTTTCCGGCGTACTTGGCGTCGGACAGCAGCAGAACATCGGCGGCCTGCGCCATGCACTCCACGGAGTACACACCGGGCAGCACCGGTTCGGTGGGGAAGTGGCCACGGAAGATGTCCCAATCCTCCGCCACGTGGAAGGTGGTGACGATGGACTCGCCGGGAGTCATCTCCTCCACGGTGTCCACCAGCAGCATCGGCTCGCGGTGGGGCAGGATCTTCTTAACATCGTCTTTTGTCATTTTCATCAGAAGTTCACCTTATCCGCGCCCTTCAGCTGCAGCATCTCACGTGCTTCGGCGGGAGATGCGATCTCGAAGTCCAGGCTCTCCAGAATGCCCTTGATCTTTGCTACCTGCTGGGCGTTGGAGGTAGCCAGCTCGCCGTTGGGCTTGATGTACAGGCCGTCCTCCATGCCCACGCGGACGTTACCGCCGTTGATGGCCATCAGGGTGGACAGACGGAACATACGGCGGCCGGGCGCCACGGTGCTGTACTGGATGTCATTGCCCAGCAGCTTCTTGGCCTGATCGATCATGTACAGCATATTCTCCGGTGTGGCGGGGAAGCCGCCCATGACGCCGGGAACGAACTGGATGTAAATGGGCTTGGGCAGCAGACCCATCTTCTTGAAGAAGGCCAGATTGCTCAGCTGACCCAGATCAAAGACCTCATACTCCGGCAGCGTGCCGTACTTCACCATCTGACGCAGGCAGTACTCGATGTCCTTGAAGGTGTTTTTGAACACGTTGTCATAGGTACGGGTCAGGTACTGCTCTTCCCAGTCATAGGTGGGGTTGGGGATATTCTTGGCCAGCTGGTGGTAGCAGAAGTTCATGGAACCGCCGTTGGCGGAGGCCATCTCCGGCTGGAACCGCTCGATCACGGAGAAGCGCTCCTCGGTGCTCATGCCGTTGGCACCGCCGGTGGTGATGCCGATGACCACGTCGGGCACCTGTGCCTTGATGCCGGAGAGGATCTTGCCGAAGGTGTCAAAATCGCCTACGGGCATACCCTGCTCGTTGCGGGCATGGATGTGCACCACAGCGGCGCCGGCCTTGTGGGCGTCCACCGCCTGCTGGATGATCTGGTCAGGCGTGGCGGCAAAATAAGGAGACATACTGGGAGTATGAATGGCTCCCGTGATCGCTGCGGAGATAACGACTTTCTTTTGTGCCATAATGCTTACGCTCCTTTACCATGGGACGGCAGACACACATGGAAAAGAGCGTCCGCCGGCAATGGATTTTCGAATGATGATTGTTTTTTTGGTGGGGGTGTCATACGATCCCGGTTGATCTATGACGATGCGGAGACGGCACCATATAGCCGGTCACAGCTCGCAGAACAGCTCCACATCCTCACCGGCCGGCCCGCGGAAAAAGGCGATGTGGACGGCGTAGGGCGTTTCGCCCGGGAAGATGTGATCCTTCGGCTCCATGGTGATCTCGCACCCGGCCTGACGCACGCGCTCAATGGCGGCGTCCACGTCCGGTGTGAAGAAGGCGAAATGATCCAGCGCGCCGCCTTTTTCCCGCTCCTCACCGGAATTGAGGATCTCCAGCACCACATTTCCGCAGGAGAGGAAGGTGGCACCGGTCTGTACGCGCAGCACAGGCAGCTCCAGAATATCCCGGTAAAAAGCAACGGTGGGCAGATAGGCGCCGGCGGTGGTTTTCAGCGACAGATGATGTACGCCGCAGATCCCGTTCATGGCCTTACAGGTTGTCGATATAGCCGATGCCGAACTCGTCCAGACGGCGGGTCAGCTTCATGTCGGGGATCTCGATGAAGCTCAGCTCACCCAGGAACTGGATCTCGCTGCCCGGCTCCAGATGTCCCACATAGGTCTTGCCGTCGGGAGTGGAGCAAACACCGTGCAGATGGGGCTTGCCGTCCAGCACAATACCCTGCAGGCAGCCCAGCTCTACCGGGGCCTCGATGGTGTAGAAGTAATCGTCGGGATGATCGGAGCAGGACTTGATGCCGTGCATACTCAGCTTGCGCAGAGAACCGATGCCGGACACCAGCAGCGCGTTCTTAACGCCCTCTTTGGCCAGACCCTCGGTAATGGATTCCAGCAGCAGGTCGCCCTTCTTGAGATGCATGACGATCACACGTCCGAATTCGTGACAGGTAAAAGTCCTCATGGTAACAGTTCCTTTCCTATGATTGATGATTTCGTGTGAAAACGTTTACAAACAAGGGCGAGAGCCTTTCCTGTTTTTCACCGCCAATGCAGGGAAAAACAGGGAAAAATGCGCTCATTGCGTGTAAACGTTTACAACCAGTGTCAACATTTTACTACGTCTTTTGAGAAAATGCAACTGTAAATTGCAAAAAAGCTGTAGAAGATGACGATCCTTTTGTGCAGGGCACCTGATTTGTTTTGAACAGATGCCAGCTCCGGGTGATTGTTCCGTGGAAACAGGCATCACAGTCCGGCGGCGATATAGAGGAGCAGGCTGTCTTTTGGTACACGGAGACAATAGCCCGTCTTTTCTGTCAGCAGATCGATGTGATATTGAACGGTATTCCGGTGCTGAAACCGTTTTTCCGCACAGGCTTTCAAGTTGCCGTTCTCCTGAAAATACAGTCGGATCAGGTCACGGAAATCGGCGGTCTCCTCCGGCGTGCACCGGGAAAAGACGGAGGCGGTCAGATCCTGCCGCAGTGTCTTCGGGATGGCGGAGAGGGTAAATTCCAGACTGGCGCGCTGATAGAAGCGGGTGCCGCCGCCGTGGCGCAGCACCGTCTCCATGGCCAGCAGCGCCTGCTGATAGCAGCGGCGCAGCTCCTGCGGCTCCCCCTGCGACACCGCCGCGCCCACCGACAGCTCCACCGGGAAGAAGCGGCGGATCTCGTCTGCCAGACGCTCCACCAGTCCGTGGGGATTCTCACGGGGGGGCACACGGAGGAACAGCAGCAGCTCACTGCGCACCACGGCGGCGTGGCACCCGGGCATTTGCCGGAAGCGCCGCTGTACAAATTGCAGGATGCGGCCGGTCTGCCATTCGGCCTCCTCCGGCGTGCCGGCGTGTACCACCGCCACCGCATAGGGGCGGCGCAGCTGAAAGCCCAGGGCGCTGCCCTTGGCGCACAGGGCGTCGTGATCCGGCTGGGGGGCGAACAGGCAGTTCTCCAGAAAGATGCTCCGCGCCTGCTCCTGCAGCTCACTTTGTTCCTTTTCGGCGGCGTTTTCCAGCAGAAGCTCGGTCATGCGGCGGATCACGTCGCCGAAAACGCCCACCTCCCGTGGGTCGCCGGTGACGCCGATCACCCCCACGGTCTGCTGGTTCTGGACGATGGGCAGGTTGATGCCGGGGCGCACGCCGGTGCGGCGGTCGTCCGGCTGGATCACCAGCGAATCCAGATGCTCCGCCAGCAGCTGTACCGCGCCGGTGTGTACGGAGCCGACCCGGGTGGGATCGGTGCTGGCCAGGATCACCCCGTCGTGATCCATGATATTCACATCCTGATGGATCACGGATTTCATCTCGTCCACAATGCTTTGGGCATACTCCCTTGAGATCTGCATGGCTGCGCCTCCGCTGTAAATATTACAGAAATTTTAGCATACTCTTGTAAAAATGACAACCGCTATTGTACTATAATACTACCATCGATTAACAAGGGTAAACACGCCTGACAGCGTGTCTTTCCGGCGCTTTTTGCCCTTTTCGCCTTGGCGGGCGCCAGCCCGCCTGCGTCTCA
>CAKTMQ010000011.1 GCA_934573945.1 uncultured Oscillospiraceae bacterium
TAAGCCCGGTATTCCTCCGGCGCCAGCTCCTGCATCCGGTGCGTCACCTCGTGGGCCGCCACAAAGTCAATGGCGTTGTCCGCGTCAGCCGCGATCTGGATCAGGTTCCGGCTGGCGACGTACTGGCCGTTGGCGCTGCCGCCCCGTACCGTCGGCACGATCTCCACCCGCAGCCCCAGCTCCTTGCCCATGGTGTTCAGCAGTGCCGCCGTACCGGGCTTTTCCTGCGCCAGCCGCTGGGCGTATTCGCTGTCCGCAAGGCCGCTTTCGCTGCCCGCGCTGCTCACAAAGCTCAGCCCCGCCTTTTCCCGTGCAAGGCTGGCCGCGGCGTCGGAGAGTCCCGCCTTGTAGGCCGCCGTCTGCACGCTCTGGGGCAGTGCGCTGGCCGCCGCGCTCTTCACGCCGGACGCGGCCTCCCGCCGCAGTCCCGCCTGATACATCACGGTAAAGCCCGCCTGCAGCTTGCCCTTGCTCTGCGTGCGGCTGGTGCGTTGCACCTCTGCCCATGCGGCGCTGCCGTTCTCGCCCAGCCCCATGTCGCGCATTACAGGAAATTCCGCCTCCGTGGCGGCCTGTCCCTGCGCATAGGCGGCGCGGAACTGCGCCCGGCTCAGGTCGTCGGCAAACGTGCCCGGCGTCATGTCCTCCTGCGCGATGCCGCTTCTGCCCGCCGCATACGCCTGCTGCATTCCCAGCAGATACTGGCTCACGTCGCCGCCGGTGTAGGAATCCACAAACACCTGCGCCGCCCCGGCGTTCTCCGCCGAGGAGATAGCGCCCTCGTACAAATCGGCGGTCTGCTGATCCTTAAAGCGCACGTCCCTGGGGTCTACCGTCTCGCCGCTTGCCAGCTCCACCTTGCCGTCCTTCACCACAGACCGGATCTGTGTCTCGTTATCGTTGTAGCTGGTGCGCCCGTCCTCGCTGGTTTGAAACGATCCCGTGATACCGGCGCGCTCCCGTACCTGCTTCACCGCGTCCTGGTACCGGTTGTGCGCCGCAGTCTGCACCGCCATGTTGCCGCCGCCCATGATGCCGCCCGCCAGTGCACCGGCGGCAAAGTCCACGGCGATGTTCTTCACCGTCTCGTTTGCCACCTTCTGCTGTGCGTCCTGGTAGCTCATGCCGCCCGCCATGTACACGGCGATCCGCTGGTTCACGTCCGCCATGTCTCCGTTGGCGATCTTGTCTACCATCAAATTGGCGAGGTCGGTAAACATCTCCTCGCTGCCCTCAACGCCCGCCTGCGTGGCGGTGTTCTTCAGCAGCCCGGCCAGCCGCTGCTTCATCGTGCCGGTGGGCAGCTTCATGGAGATCAGATTCTCCAGACTGTATTTTTCAAAGAAGGTCTCAAATACGCCCGCCGCCACGCCGGAGATGATGGCGTGGGTGTCGTCCAGTCCTCTCTCCTTGGCTGTCACCATGGCGTCGGTGGCCGCCGCGCCGCCCAGCGTGGCCGAGGCCGCCGCAGCCGGAACGCCCAGCGCCGTCAGCGCCGCCGTAGCGGCACTGTCCAGCATGGATGTCCCCACACCATATGCAAATGCCGCCATGTCACCGTGGTCGTACTGGAGGTTTTTCGTCACCTCGCCCCGCACGCCGCTGGCGTAGGCATAGGGCAGCATGGCAATGGAGTGGTAATCAGACGGGGTATCGGGGTCACGCAGCTTCTCCACGGCGGTATAGGCGGCTCCCACACCACTCAGCAGATTGGCGGGCACAGACAGCAGCGTGCCGAACACCGGCGACTTATCTGCCTCGTTCCGTGCCATCTCCTGCACCTTGGCGTACCGCTCCGCGTTCTTCTCCCGCTGGGGAATGTGCCGCTGGTAGTTCACCAGCTGGCTGATGTCCTCCTCGGAAAACCCGGATGCGGTCAGCAGCTCCCGTGCCGCCGCCTTTTTGTCAGCGTCGGACTGGGCGGATGCCGCCACGCTCTCTATTTTGGCCAGCGCCTCCACGGCGGCGGTCTGCTCCTCCGTCAGCTTGTCCAGCGCCTCGCGTCCCTTGTTCTCATACTGGATGCTTCTGGCCTTGTTCAGGTCGGTTTGCAGCGCGGTATATTTGCTGTCCTGCTGCGTGGGCAGGTCTCCGCCGCCAAACGCCTTGATGTCATACATCCCGTGGCTGCCCTTCGCCGCCTGCTTCGCCTCGTCCACTTCTTTTTCCAGCGCTTCCAGATCCAGCGTGGACAGCCGCTCATACTCCGCCAGATACGCCTGCTGCTGTTTCGCCTCGTCCGCCAGCTCCTGCGCGGTTTTCTGCCGGGGCGCCGTAAAGGAGAATCCGCCCAGAAACGTACCGCCGGGGGAGATGGTGATCTTTCTCTGGTTCCCGGCGTTCTTTGCCGCCGAGGATGTCACGGTCTGAATCTTCCCGGCTGCCACGTCGGCGTCCCACCGCTCCCGCTCTCTCCGGTGAAAGGTGTCCACATCGACAAAGTTGATCTCTCCGGCCTCAAGGCCGGATTCCTCCATTTTTCTCTTGTAAATATCCTGCCAGCTCATGAACAGCCTCCTTACCTACCGGGGTTTCTCAGCGCATATACCAGGTCGTTGTACTGCTTTTTGGTGATGTTGCCCGCCTCATACATGGCGGCCAGCGCGTTGATCTGTCCCTGCAAAGACTGGTCAACGCCGGTGTCCGTGTCGTGGATGATCCGCATCGCCGTGGACGAGGAGTACTTCTCCGCGTCCGCGCTCTTTCCGCTGCCGGAAGAGCTTCTCCCGCCGGATCCTCCGCCGCTGCTGGCCTTTGCCGCCGCCTGCGCCTTCTGCCAGTCGAACTGCTCCCGCGCCAGCGCCTGCTGGGCGTCAAACTGCCGGATGGACTCCAGATACTGCTGCCGCCACTGGTCGTCCGCAATGGCCGCCCGGTAGTCCTGATAGGCCAGATCCCGGTCGCCGGTATAGCGCCCGTAGTCCATGCTCCGTTCGCTGTCATACCGCCCGCTCAGATAGTCCCTGTCCGCCTGCCAGCTGCTCAGCAGGTCGCGGTACTGGCTGTACTCCTGCTGGTACTGGTCGGAGAGCAGCCCATACTGGGTTTTCAGGTCGTCGCCCTCCATCTGGTAGCGGTTCAGCGCCATCTGGTACAGCTCCGGCACCACGTCCCCCAGACTCTGGAGATAGGCGTTGTACTGCTGCTGTCCGGCGCTCTGGCTGTAGGTGGAGCCGTAGCCGCCCGTCAGTGCCGCCGCCTGCCCCATGGTGTCCTGCATGGCCTGCTTGCCCTGCTGCACGTACTTGTCCTTGTACTGCTGGTACAGCGCGTCGCTGTTCAGGTCATAGCTGAACTTCTCCCGGTTCTGGATCTTCTTGAGAAGGTCCTGCACCTGCCCGCCGTACTGGCCGCCCGTCCACTCCCCGGGCTTGGTGTCGTTGATTCTGGAGAGCTGATCCGCCAGCTTCCTGACCCGGTCGCTCTCCACATAGTCCTTATAAGAAAATGCCATATATCAGCCCTCCTTATGGTGTGTCTCCGTGTAATGGTGTACCTCCGCCTCCAGATCGGCAATGCGGTGGTTGGCCACCTTCATGCTCTCGTCCACCACCGCCATGTGCTGCTCCAGCCGGTACGTCCGGTCGATGAGGCTGTTGTGCTTGTTCACTTTTTCCTCCAGCTGCTCCAGCCGGTAGGCGATGAGGGCGCTGCTCTTGCGGTTGGCCAGATATGCCCCCGCCAGCGTCCCCACAAGGCTCAGTCCCGCCACGATGATCGTCTCTGTCATACTTCCTCCCATCCCGCATCGTTCCATGATGCCGTCACGCCGCCGTCGCCCATCCACACCTTGACAGCGCCTCCATATGCGTAATAGCCGTTGGGGATCAGCTTCGCATCTGACGACCACTGGATGGGATTGTCCGCCGTTCCGGCAGGATTGGCCTGCGCCACATATTCCTTGCGCACGATCACACGGTTGACCGCATATACGCGCCAGTCGAAGCCCAGCTTGTCGCTCTGCTCCAGTGTCACGGTGATGCCCCCGGCCGCATCCACCGCGTCCGCGATCCTCTGGTTCTTGTCGATCCTGACCTTCAGCTTCTGCGCCTGCTCCATGATGTCACTGCGCATCCGCCGCCACCTCCTCCGTGTTCACGCCCAGCACCTCCAGCGCCGCCTTGTAAACGGCGGCCTCTGCCTGCGCCTGCTCCAGCGGCGACGGCGGGGGCGGCGGCAGCGCCGCCACGTCCTCTTCGATCTCCGCCTCGCTGCGCAGCACCGCCGCACCGTCCGTATATTTATACCGGGGGACGCCCTCGTCCGTGTAGAGGGCATCGAAATAGTTGCTTTGGCACAGGTTGTAGCGGTCTCCCTCGCCCTCGTCCAGCAGCGTCCACGAAGTCATGTCGCCCATGTTCTCCTCGCTGTATCCGCCGTCGCAGGCGAGGATGCGCCCCCCTGCATCCGTCTTGATATAGACCTTGCTCATTTGCGGCACCCCCTTTTACAGATCCGCAGAAAAGATCACCTTGTTGAAATCCATCCACATATCGCTCAGGCCGTGCCCCGCTTTCGATGCCAGGATGCGCAGCGAGTTCCGCAGCGCGGAGTAGGTATACGTGAAGCCATGCGCCAACCCGGTAGAGCCCCACGCCCCGACGTTGACGGTACCCGACTCCAGCACGGGATTGGTGCGCAGCGTCACGGGGGTGGAGACAAAGAACTGCACAATACCGGGGCCCACGAATGTCGTCCGTGTGAAAATACTGCCGCCGGAAAACGGCGAAAAGCAATACCGCTGGCAGATACGCTCCTGCTCCTCCCGCCGTGGGATCTCGTTGAGTGTCCACACCGTGTTCTCCTGATGCGCCAGCGTCTGGGTGTCCCCCAGCTCCAGCTTGGCGGCCATGGGGCGCAGCGTGCCGCCTGCCGCCACACACAGCAGGAAGACTCCCACGCCTGATCCGGTGCCGCTTCCCACCTCGATAGTGCCGAAATCCGTCGAGATCGTTGTTTTGCTGCCGATCTCCGGGAAAGTGAAGGTGCCGGAATGCACGCCCCTGTAGGGCAGCGCCGTGCACAGCACGCTGGCCGTCACTGTTTTCCCCACCAGCGCCTTTGCCAGCGCGGGCTCAAATAACTGCTGCAGATAACCGGAAGTCGTCCCCGCGCTGTTGTCCAGATACAGGTAGCCGTCGGCGGTCGCAAAATAGACCTTCATCCCCGCGCTGCCCTTCCAGCGGTCTATGCCGTAGCCGCCGTTCCAGTCCGCGCCGCTGGACACGCCCCGGGTGTTGATCATCACGTTGGGGTTCCAGTACCAGTTGTCCAGCAGGTTGTCCCCGTTGCGCAGATTGCCCGACCCCACCGTCAGCTTGCCGGTAATGCGCACATCCCCCGAGAACTCCGCGTCCCAGCCGCACTCAAAGGTGTTGTCCTTTTCGGAGATCTTGCCGAACGCCGCGCCCTTGCCCCCGTCCTTCAGGTGGAAGGTGATGGTGGCGGTGGGCACCGTCGCTTCATAGATGGCCGTGCGGCCGATCCTGTCCTTTGCCGTGATCCGCACGGTATAGCTCTTCTCCGGATCAATGACGGCGCTGCCGTTGATCCTCGTTTTCTGCCCGCTCGTCAGCTTTATGGCAGCGGAAAACGTCTGCGCCCCGGCTTCCTTGTACTGCGCTGTCAGCGAACAGTGCTCCGCATCATCGTTCCATCCGTTCAGCGACGTCCACCTGACCGTCGCCCCCGCCGTGATGTGCGCGCCTGCGTCCGCCGCCACCATGGCGTCGTCGCTGCGGTAGATGGCAATGCCGCGCAGCGCCGGTGCCGCGTAGTCATAGAGCGTCACATAGTCCTTGATGTTGATCGTCACGCCGCTGGAAAAGCCGTAGCTGTCCGTAACGGTCACCGTCAGTCTGCCCACCAGATCCTGCAATACAGCCGTCACGGCCTTGTAGTACTCCCTGCCATTGTACAGGTCGGTCGCCTTTGCGGCGGCCACCGTCTTGCCGCCAAAGGTCACTGTGATGCTTTTCAGCGTCGCGCCGTATTTCATCGTCACCACATCGGGAAAGATGCGCACCAGCAGCTTGGTGTACCCCTTTACGTAACCGGAAAACCCGGCCACCACGCCATCGTTCTGCGGCCAGAAGCTGCGAACAGACGCCGGGACAACGGGTCCCGCGTCCGCAGGCGGGTAGAGCACCGCGTCCTGCTCCCGCTTGCCAACCTCCTGTGAGCTGTAGTAGGTGGTGCAGGTGATGGTGCACAGCGTGCCGTAACTCTTGTTTACAAGGCTGATCAGTGATGTGGGCACCGTCCACTCATAGCTGGAGACATACCCCACATTGGTGGCGATGGTGCCGGTGGTGGTGCCGATGGTGTACGTCAGCTTGTGGGTGTAATACGTCCGCTGTGGGTTCAGTTTGATGGTCAGCTTGCCGCCCAGCCGGGCGCTGTTGCCCTTGGAGGCGTCCCAGCTGATGGGCGTGGCATCGTCCGTATCCTCTCCGCTGCTCCCGCCTGCGCCGATATAGGCCGTGTAGCTCACGTTGGCGTCGGCGCGTCCGCTGTTGCTGCTCAGCGTTACCGAAATGCTGACAGACGTGCTGGCGGAGACACCCTCAACATAAAACGACGCGCTGTACTGTCCCGCGCTCCATGTTGAGGGGGAATTCCCTTTGAGCTGCTTTTCCGTTCCCTCTACGCTGGCACTGATGCTGTACCCGAAATAAGCGTTGCCGCCGACGCCGCCCAGCGTCACCGTCACATACCCGGCATACCCGTTGTTGGCGGTGCGCTGGATGTTATCTGTTACGGAAAAAGAGATCACCGGGGCGCTGCCCCAGCTGTAACTGCTCATGTCGTACCTCCTACCCAGCGGAACCGCAGCCCGTTGGCGTCGTCCACCCGCCAGTTGACGAAGGTGATGGACTGGGTCTCCACGTTGTTCACGTACAGGGCGTTGTTGGCGAAGTGCGCCACCTCCAGCCCGTTGACGTAAAAGCTCAGCTTGTTCGTCGTCCACACGCTCATGTTCTTGGAGGTGTCGATCGTCTCGTAGGTTTTCCCGTCCACATCCACTGTTGTGCCGGTCACGGAAATATCCTGTCCCAGCGCAATGCCCAGAATGGGCACGTCCCCGTCCTTGGCCACCACGCCCTGCCGGATATAGCCGTTGGAGGTGGCAATGAAGCTGTTCAGGATCTCGCTGGTGGAGCTGATCTCCATCTCCAGCCCCTCGGCGCTGGCGGTAATGGCATTGTTGATCCGCTCCTCAAAGGTGCCGAAGTCGGACTTCGCCACATAGGTGCTCTCCAGCTCCTTCGTGATCTTCTCGATGGTCTGGGTCACCTCGTTGGCGTTCTTGATAATCAGCGTTTTCAGGTCTGCGCTGGTCTGTTCGGCGGCGCTTCTGGCCGCGCTGCCCAGCGCCTGCACCGCCTCCGGTGCCAGATTGTCCTCCGTCAGGCTGTTGAGGCTGTTGTTCAGCTGCTCCACCAGCCTGAAAAGATACCGCCGCACGTCCTGCAGCTGCTGGGTCTGGCTCCCCTGCAGCATAGGCGGCGATTGCAGGATCACCATCCGTTGTCACTCCCCAGCTCCAGAATTTTGGCAATGGAGAATACCCGCACGTCGCCGGTGCCCTCCAGCCTGATCTTCATGTGGTCGCACCGGCGTGGGATCACCGGCACCGTAAAGGTGCCCAGCCCTACCCGTTCCACCGTCCCGGCGTGGCGCCACACCCCGTCGCTGTCGTACATGCAGGACATTTTCAGCGTCCCGCCCGGTGCGATCTTCAGCCGGATGTTGTACCGGCTCAGGTACTTCTTGTCCGGGTAGTCGTAGCCGATCTCCCCGGTCTCCGCCATCCATGCCACGTCCGCCTCCGGCGTGCCCTGCGTCCCCAGCACGCACAGCATCTTTTTGCTGTCCGCGTCGATGTAATACAGGTCGTCGTCCATGGCGGCAAACTGCATGGCGTGGGTGTTGTCCTCCCGGTGCCACAGCCCCCGCGCCGCGTCGTAGCAGAACAGGTGCCACGTGCCGCCCTCGTCCCGCATGGACAGGTAGTACTTGCCGTTGTAGCTGCCGCCCACGGCGCTGTCGTACCGTACCCCGCCGAACGCCGCCCCCATGGAGGTGGGAAAGCTGCCGTCGTAGCCGCACACGTCGGTGCGGGACTTGTAGAACAGCACCTCGTTCACCACGCACAGGCTCTTGTAGCTGCCCTTCTGCACGCCCCGGCCTGCCGTCTCCGTCACCTGATGGGCGCCCACCGAAGAGATGGCGATCCGGTGGATCACGTTCTCCTTGAAGAACGTGGGATAGCCCAGATAGTTGGCGCAGCCCGTCCACGCGCCGTCGCTGCCCACCGAGGCCGCCCAGCTGTCGGTGGAGATGCCCGCGAACACGTTCCAGTTCCTGAAGTCGCCCAGCTTGCAGCAGTACAGCTCGTTCACGGCCTTGCCGTCCACCATGCCGTACTTGCAGCCCCAGATCCGGTTCTGCGCCTCGCACACATAGTCCATCTCCGGCACCACACGGGCAAGCGTCACCTGTCCCGTCTCCTGCGTGTGGGTGAGGTCGATCAGGCCGATCACCACCACGTAGTTGTCCCCCTTGGCGATGATGCGCTTGGTGCCGTTCAGCTCCTCCATCTGCTCCTTCACCACGTCGCTGTCGCCGACGTAGGCCGCGCCGCTGATCTTTACCCCGTCTCCCTCCTCAAAGGCCGTGCCGATGCCCTGCGACTCCATCCGGACATACACCGTGGCCACGCCCGTCCACATGGCGCTGCTCTCGCTCCACACCATCAGGCTGTGGGGGGAGGTGGAGGTGTCCAGCCAGTAGTCGCCGCCGCTGGGCGCTTCCGGCTTGCTGGAGGATACCCCGGTCAGCGCCGTGCCGTCCGCCGCACACAGCGAGTAGGTCACGCTGCCCGCGCTCTGCCACGATGCCTCCATGCTGCCAAAGTCCGTCATGTCCTTCGTGTTCAGATACTTTTTATCCGGCCAGATCAGCAGGTAAGCGCCCATGCTCACCAGCTGCTTTTCGCCCTGGGTCAGCGTCAGCCCGGTAATGGCCGCCCCGTTGTAATAGAGCCTGCCGTTGTCCACCCACGCCATGGCGTCCTTGGCCAAAAGTCCCCCCGGCGCCGTCAGCTGCCGCACCGTGCCCCGCTTGCGGCGGGACTGCAGCAGGGGATAGCCGTCGGAGGACAGATTCTTCATGTCAAAAAATGCGCTCCCGGAAATGCGCTGGTTGTGGTCGTATCCACCAAATGTGGAGATCATCTCCCGGCTGGTGGCCGTCTCCTCTACCGTCGGAAAGTTCATGCCCCAGCCCCCTTACCAGAACCGCAGCGCCGTGCCCAGCGGGGCGTGGGTGCGGTTATACCAGTTAAAATATTCTCCATACGCCGCCGTAAACAGCGTAATGGAGCTGTTGTACTTGCCCAGCTCCCCGTTCATCCGGTCGATCTGCGCCGCCAGATACAGCGGGTACATCCGGTCATAGGGGGCTGGCGCCGTCAACACGGTGTCGTCCGGCGTGCTGCTGTCAAAGGCCGGCACCTCCGCCGTCTCGCCGCCTGCGTGGGTCTTTATGATCTCCCGCACCACCATGGCCTCCAGCTCCCCCAGCCACGCCCTCTTGTTCGCGTCGCTGAACACGCTGGGCTTCTCAAGATCCACCGCCGTGATCGCTTCCCTGATCGTCATTGCGCGTACCCTCCTTCAAAATGAGGGGGCATATGGCTGCCCCCTCGTTTTCCTTACATCTCGCCGCCCATCATGCCCTGACGGATGGCCGCCTGCTGATAGCGGAAAGCCTCCCGCTTCTGCATCTCGCTCAGGCGCAGCACCTCCGCCACGGCGGCAGGCACCTCCACCTCTTCGCCCCTGCGGATCAGGTAGCTCTCGCCGTTCACGGCCACAAACTGCTCCATGTCGTGCTCGTCGATGATGGGCAGCATCACCTTCACCCGCTTTGGCTTCTTCGGCTGGGTGGCCTTGGGCGCCTCCGGCTGGGCGGCCTTGGGCGCCTCCGGCTGGGCGGTATCCGCCGTCTGGGTGACGTTCAGGTTGTCATTGTCCATGTCGTTGTCCTTTCTTCCTGCGGTGGGGGAGCTCATCCCCCACCGCGCCGCTTATCAGTTGGCCTTGGCGGTAGCGCTCCACTCCTTGGACACGCTCTCGATACGCACCATGTTCTGCTCCAGCAGGATCTTGGCGGTGCGGATGCCCTTCCAGCCCACGCTGGAGCGCTGATCCAGAGGATCGGCGGTGCCGCCGCTGCCGCGTGGCTTCACAATGGTCTGCAGGCCGCCGCCGGTGACCTCGGTCACGCCGTAGGCGTTCTTGCCCAGCACCAGCGTGGCGAACACGCTGTAGTAGGTGGCGGCCACGCCGCCGCTGGCGGCGGACTTCTGGGGGCAGGTGCCGTCGTTCCAGATCTTCGCCTCCGTGGTCTCCACGAAGCGCACGCCCGCGATCTCGCCCAGCTCACCGTTGAACAGCTCCGTGGTGGCGGCGTACTTGTGGGCGTCGATCCAGCGGCTGTCCTGCCGCAGGTCAAAGGCCACATAGGGGTGGATGATGGCCACGTACTTGCCGTCGAAGCTGGGCACGTTCTTGGCCTTCAGGGTGGCCGCCGCCTTTTCGATCATCTTCACCGTCAGCTGAGCGGTGGTGTCCATGCCGCTGCGGGATTCCACCGCCGTCTCCGCGCCGGAGGTGATCTTGGGGCACCACAGCACGTTGGTGCCCGCCACCAGCTGGTTGCGCACCACGGTATCCATGGTCAGACCCGCCTGGCTGCCCAGCAGCTGGGTGGCCTCCACGATCACGTTGTCGATGGCGGTCAGATCCAGCAGGTCGGTGATGCGGACGAAGTAGCCGTACTGGCTCACGGTGGCCGTCAGGCTGGTCACGTCCAGCGCGCCGCCGTCGGGGGTCACGCCCTCGGTCAGGGCGGTCATCGCCTTGGGCAGCTGGTTGAACTTACGGAACTCAATGGTCTTGCCGTTGCCCCTGGGAATGTCCCGCTTCTGGCCGAACTGCTCGTGCACCAGCTTGGGGCCCGCCTCGCGCAGCAGCACCTTGTCATAAAAGGTTTTCATCTCCGCCGACAGGTTGTTGCCGGTGGAGCTGGAGGTGGTGGCGTTGGTCACATCAGCAAACAGCTGCAGATCCAGCACCATCACCCGGAAATGTTTGGTCTTATTCATGTCGTCTCCTTCCCGGAGGGACTAAAAGCGGATCTTCTCGCCCCTCCTCGCTCTGCGGATGATCTCATCCATGTCCTTGTCGGAGAGCTGCGACACGTCGCTCTTCACGGTCACGCCTGCGCCCGCCCCGTTCTCGGTGGGGCGCTTGGCCTGCGCCTGGATCTTGTTCACCAGCTTCCGCTCCGTCTCCTGAGCGGTGTACTGCATGGCCTGTGGGATCAGCTGGTCGTGGTACAGCCCCCAGTAGGCGCCCTCCACGCTGGCGCCGTTCATCAGCGCACTGAAGAACGGGGGATTGGCCAGCTCCTTCTCCAGATCCAGCCCCGGGTACTTCTGGGCGATGGCCTGTGCCTCCTGCGCCCACTTGGCCAGGTTCTGCTCCATCTTCTGGCGGTTCTCCTGCTCCCTGAGCTGTTCCTTCAGCTGGTGGTTCTCCCGCTCCGTTTTGCGGATGGACTTCACCTGATCCACGCTCACGCCCATCCGCTCTGCCTCCGCCTGATAGAAGGAGTCGTCCTCCTCGATGGCGGCGGACAGCGCCTTGATGTCGGCAGCGTCCACGCCGTAGCGCTGGGACAGCATCTGCAGCACCGGCTGCACAGCGTGGAACGCCTCCACGTCGGCAGAGGTGGCCTTCAGCCGTCTGGTCACCGTGTCCTGTACCCGCTTGGCGTACACGTCCTTGAACTCGCCCTTAATGAGCTTTTCAAACTCCTTGCCAAGATCCCTTGCAGGCTCCTCCTGCTGCGCCCCGGCGTCGGGTGCCGTCTCTTCGGCCTGCTTGCCGTACACGACCCCGGAGAGGTCGCCCTGGTCAGCCGCCGCGCCCGTAGTGCCCGCTGCTGTGCCGCCGTCTCCCTCTGCAAACAGCTGGAGATCGAGCCAACGGAACAAATGCTTCATACTGTATCCTCCTGCCCGTCAGGTGGGCGAGCCCGTGATCTGCCCGTCAGGTGGGCGAATCCTATCCTAAAGGCTCCGCGCCTTTATTCACGCTTTTCAAATGTCACATACTCCGGGTAATGGTGACTAAGCAGCGCAAACCCGGTCTCCACCGTCCGCAGCGCCACCGTCACCTCGGCCTCCGCCGATGCCCGGGGGCAGATGGTGACCACGCTGCGGCCCTTCTCCATCTCCACCCGGGGCCTCTTGTGCAGCTGCCCTCTCTCGTGGAGGTCAAGGGCGGTCTGCGCCGCCGTGTAGCACAAAATTGACGCCGCCGCGCACACAATGTCCTGTCCCACGTCGGCCTGTCCCGCGTGTCCCGTCATCTGCAGCACCCGGGTCTTGCCGGTGCGCTCCATCCTGATCTCGATCATGCCGTCCTCCTTACGTAGGCGTCGCACGGCTGGCCGCCGTCTCCCGTGCGTTGCGTGTCACGCTGCTCTCGCCGCCGTCTGCTTTGATGTCCGGCACGCCGCCGGGCATAGGCTGCTGTCCGGCCTGTCCGCCGCTGAGCATCTGCATGGCGAAGTTGGTGCCGCCCAGCTGATCCGCCAGCTGCGCCATGGCCACGGCCTGCTGCTGCACCATCAGGCAACGCTGGTACAGCGTGCCGTTGGCGGCGATGCGCTGCATGATCTGCTCCTTGCCGTCAAAGTCCATCATCTCCAGACACGCCAGCGCCTGATCGGTCATCTGGGGGTTGAAGAACCCCGCCCCGAAGAACTGCAGCGCCAGCTCGTTCTGGCTCAGCTTGCTGTAGGGGCTGGCCTTTTCGGCGGTGATCTCCAGGTCGAACTGGGGTACCCTGTACCCCATGTCCACCCCGAACTCCATACCCTGCGTCTGCGGCCTGAGTGCTTCGTTGGAATAGCTCACGAACTCCTGCCGCCCGCTCTCGCCGATGATGCGGAACTGCCGCGGCGCGTCGTAGAACTGGCGGATCAGCTCCACCACCAGCTCCACCACCTCCCGGAACGCCCGGTAGGCGGCCTTGTTGCTGTCCCGGCTCAGCTTGCTGCCCGCCTCCTGCATGGCCGCGATGGCGCTGGCCGCCGTCACGCCGGAGGTAGACCCGCCGGTGGACACGTCTCGGTTGCCGGTGGTCTCCTTCAGCTCGGCGATCTTCTGCTCCAGCACGTTCAGGTAGATGCCGCTCAGCCCCCGCCCGGTCACCGGCAGGATGCTGTCCTGTCCCAGATTCCCGTTGGTGTGCACAAACGGCTTTGTCCAGTCGGCGTACTCCTGCTCGTTCACCGCGCCGTCGCTGCGGATGAAGAACCGGGGCGCCGCGTTGGACAGCATATTGGCCATGATGGCCTGATCCCCACGGTCAATGTACTCCTGGGTGCCCTTGCCGATGTCCACATAGCCGAACCCGCAGGGCGTGCCCTTGATGCGGTACAGCGGATCGAACACGAAGGGGTACTTCCCGTGGTCATACCAGGGCGTGCCCTCGTTCTCGCTGCTGTACAGCACCGTGTCGTTGACATACTTGCAGTAGTGCAGCTCGGCGCCGCTCTGGCCGCTGCGCTTGTAGTACCAGTCCACCACCAGCGACTTGTCGGCGGTGTTCACGGTGTCGTCGTAGACGTAGGCGCTCACATTGAGGGTCGAGCCGCCCAGATTCCCGGCCAGCTGCGGATACGCCCGCTCCAGCGCGGCGTTGTCCTCCAGCCGCACATAGAACACGTCGGCGCTGCGCTGGATGTCGGTGATCCCCGGCTCCCAGAACAGATTCACCACGTCCACCGGCTCCACGGCGATGTCGCCCAGCCCACCCAGCTTGCTGCCGTCCCAGAACACACCGTAGATGGCGGTGCCGCCGATGAGCTTGTCCCACCACACCTCGGAGTAGGTGCGCTCAAACCCGGTCTGCTGCAGCACCACCGGCACGATGTCGCTCAGCCGCCGCGCCTCCTCCACATCCCCCGGCTCACGGGGCAGGATGTTGGGGGCGGGGTAGTTGTCCATGGCGTCGGCGTGCTTGTTGGCGATGGAGTTGAGGAGCCACGCGCTCACCGGCTCCACCTGCTGCTTCTGCGACTCTGCCCGCAGGCACGCCCAGTGCCGCAGCCGGTACCACTCCTCGTTGTCGATCACGCGCTTCTCCAGATTGGTCTTGCCCTGCTTGTAGCGCTGTAAGGTCTCCGTAGCCTCGTGGAGCTGCTCCGCCCCGATGGTCACCACCGGCCGGCGATCCGCCTCCGGTGTGCCCTGCACCTCTCTGTTCTCGTCCATCAATCTGCCTCCTTGATCTGCATGGGGATATATTCCGGCGCGCTCAGCACGTCCTCTCTGGGGATGTCCAGCGCCGTGTACATGGGATTGTCCAGATAGGGGTCACGCTGCGGCGCCATCCGGGGCCTGATAGGCCGTGCCATGCACATATACCGGGTCTCGTCGGCGATGTGATCCTCGCCGTCGGTGTCCACGTCCTCCACGGCGTGCTCGTCGTACTGCAGCCCCGGCAGCGTCCGGATAAACGCCCTGCACCCCCGGAACACGTAGAGCATGGGCTTGCCGCCCTCGTCAAAGGCCATCCGGTAGTGCACCTGCATCCAGCCGGGCAGCCGCTTGTTGTCGCCCTTGGTGAAGTAGACCCGGTGCCGCGCCGCCGTCTCGGCGATGCTCTCGCCGCTCTCCGCGTCCCAGATGGCCGGGTCGGCCACACCCTGAATATTCTTACCCTTCAGCCACCGGTGCTCCGTCTCTACCCGGTGGATCTCGGCAAACACCCTGTCCGGCGTCCACTTGACGCCGGTGTTAGGCTCCTTCGTGCAGCCGTACAGCTCCAGAATGCGGTACAGCCGCCCGTCGTAGTCCACCGCCCACCACCCACAGGAGAAGGGCTTGGCATAGCCCCAGTCGAAGCTCCTGTAGATCGTCCAGCCCTCCGGCACCTCAAAGGGGTCTATCACGTGGGTGAAGCGCCGGTCTGCGTAGTGCCTGGGGTCGTCGGTGAACTCCTCGAAGAACTGCCCCTCGAATACGTTCCAGTCCCCCAGCAGCCACGCCCTGCGCAGCTTCTCCGGCAGCGCCTCCAGCTGCCGGATGTAGTCCGGCTGCTTGGTCATCAGCGCCTTATTGTCCGCCGCGGCGCAGCGGATGAATACGTAGTCCTCCGGCTTCTCGCCCTCGGCAAACCGCCGGTCAACGAACAGCCGCTTGATGTACTGGTGCCCCTGCCCGCCCGGGTTACAGGTGAAATAGACCCGCTTGGGGAAGTCGTTCACGCCGCGCAGGCAGGCGGTGATGGCCTGCATCTGGAACTCCGACAGCTGCGTGGCCTCGTCCAGAAAGATCACGTCGTACTCCACGCCCTGCAGGCGATCCAGGTCACCGTCCCTGGCGCAATAGGCGAAGTTGATGATGCTGCTGTTGTCGAAGGTCAGCACCTTGTCCTTGTCGTTGTACCGTGCCACCCCCAGCAGCTCCGTCCGCAGCTGCCGGATGTGGTTGTTCACCAGCTCCGGATAGGTGCGCCGGACGATCAGCAGCCGGATGCCGGGGTAGCGCAGACACAGCAGCTTGGCCTTGGTGCGTACAGCCCAGCTCTTGCCGCCGCCTCGCGCCCCGCCGAAGGCCACGTACTTGTGCTTTTCCCGCAGGAACTGCGCCTGCGGCTCACTGTTGGGCGGATCCATCCGCAGCACCGTGCTCATTCGCTGTACTCCTCCATGCTGCCCAGCTCCACCCGGACGTCGGCCTTGTCCCGGCTGCCCTGCAGCAGCGTCCACTTGTCGATCAGCGTCCCCAGCGCCGTGGTGATCTGGGCAGGCGTGGCCGCCGCCAGCTTGTCGGGGTCGTTGAGGGCGGTCAGCCCCTTGCCGATAATCTGGCACACCACGTCCCGCTGGGTCTCCATGTAGGCCAGCACGTCCGCGGTGTTCTCCATCTTTTTCTGATTGCACAGCTCTGCGATGTATGCATTTTCCTGCACAAGCCTCTTCACCGTGTTCAGGGCGCACCCGTTGATCTTCGCCGTGGCGTTGTAGCTGCCCAGCTGCACATAGTCGGCCAGTATTTTCTTCTTCTGCCAATCTGTCAGCCTCGCCGCCACCGTACACCACCCCTCAATCCAAAATTCTGTTCCGTCGCGCCCGCCTCCCACCACCGGCCTTTGTCCCTGGCGCGTCTGTCCCCGGCTATCCGCCTCACCTGCATCCATTGAGCTTTCTTTTGATTCTGCTGCTGGCGCTCTACCAGCAGATCATCCCTTCATCATGGCACGGGCAGTTGGGAATCGAACCCACCACACGCGGTTTTGGAGACCGCATCGCCACCTTGGGACATTTGCCCGCATATGGGGGCAGCCGCCGGTCTCCCGGCGACCACCCAAGAAAGGAGGCCAAAAAGGAACTCACAGGCAGGCTGTGCCGTCCCTGCCATTTCCATGGTAGCACACCCAAATGGCTTTTTAAGGCCAACTTTTACCTTAAATATGGTCAATATGCACAAATCTATGCTTACATTATTGTGTGTTTTGTGCATTGACTTATGCGTGCGCAGAGCATCAAAAAGGAGGGCTAATCGCCCTCCTTTTTTTCTCATTCCAGCAGCCCGGATTCCCGCGCCGTCAAAAGAATGAAGTCTGTATGCCAGCGCCTGGCAGTGCGCTCTGACACGTGACACAGCTCCGCCGCACCGGACAGGGTGTGGGAGCGCCGCCAGAAGATCACGTCCACCAGATGCATCCGTGCCTCGCCGTCCGGCATCGCCAGCGTCTGCCGCACCGCCTCGCTCACCGCCCGCCTCTCCCGAGCCGTCACCGCCCCCGGGTAGCGCCGGATCATCCCCTTGGCGTACCCCCACCAGTCGTACCGCGGCCTGCTCATCACAGCACCCCGTCCATCTTTGCCCCGCAGTTGGGGCAGTAGTGAGCGCCCCGCATGTCAATCCTCGAAAACGATCCTTTGTCGCACAATCGGCAGCTGAAACTTGTAGAACAATGAGCGCAGACTGTGTATTCATGCCCTCCCGAAGTCGTATGCAGATTCCAGCTGCTACGCACCACCGGCGCCGCGTCAGCCGGAAACATATCCGCCAGCGCACGCTTGGCATCCGTCATGGTGGCGTTGGGGCTCGTCACTTCCAGACGGGTCAGCTGCGCAATCGCTGCAGACTGGTCAAGGTATTTCGCCATCACTCTACCACCTTTCCCCAGAACTCTCTGCGGCAAGAATCACACCCATTTCCACCGTTAGTGCATCCTCCAAATTGGCCGCGACGCCAAGAAGAAATGTCCTTTGGGCAAAGGCATAATATCCCGTCACCATACGTCCTTGCCTCCGGCCACTGCTCCAAAAACACGTCCTGCCGCGTCTTGCAAGGATGTGCGGCAGCCCATTCCTCTACAATCTTGACCTGCTCACCCGCATCATAGCCGCTTCGTATGCTAACAAAACAGTAGCCATCGTTCCAGGCGGGGCAATTCGCACAGTGCACATTTGCAGCGCACATTCTATCTCGTTCCTCGATATACTTAACCGCGTCCATTTTCTTCTCCATTTAACCCCACCTCCTGTATCACCCGCCGGATCACGTCGCCGCCGTAGGCGTCCTTCGTCAGCTCCAGAAACTCCCGCAGCGTCATGGTGCCGCCCTCCACATCAATGCCGTGCTCCCGGGCGAATGCCCGGCGCCCCATGTCACAGCTGCCGGTGAGACGGTGGTGCCAGTCGTAGAAGTGCTGCGCCGGATAGCGCTTGCCGTCCTCCGTCTCCGCCAGAAACGCCGCGATCCGCTCCTCCTCCGGCATGTCCTCGAACAGCTTGTCCCGTAGCGCCTCCATCGCCTTGACCAGCGTCCGCCCGTGGGCAAAGAAGCAATCCTGCTTCACTACATAGCACTCCTCCGTGGTGAGATCCCGGTGCAGGATCACCCCGTGGGCCACATTCCCGCGCACGCTGCGCAGGATCGTAGCCACGCCGTCGATCCTATGAACCGGCCTGCCGTCAAACGATGTGATGCCGTCGCCGGAGCCGTAGCCGGAGCCGTAGCCGGAGCCGTAGCCGGAGCCGTAGCCGTAGCCGTAGCCGGAGCCGTCGCCGGAGCCGTAGCCGGAGCCGGAGCCGGAGCCGTCGCCGGAGCCGTCGCCGGAGCCGTAGCCGGAGCCGTCGCCGGAGCCGTCGCCGTCGCCGTCGCCGGAGCCGTAGCCGGAGCCGTAGCCGGAGCCGTAGCCGTAGCCGTAGCCGGAGCCGGAGCCGGAGCCGTCGCCGGAGCCGTAGCCGGAGCCGTCGCCGGAGCCGTAGCCGTAGCCGGAGCCGACCGTCAAAAAGGCTCTGATCTTCTCCTCCAACGTCATCTCGTCCACTCCTTTACGCCGCCGAGGGATGCGGCGGCCGAGGCCGTGCAGGGGATCACCTGGATCACCCCGGTCACCACCATCTCCGGCACCGTCACCGTAAACCTGCAATTCTCCGGGGCGCTGGTGCCGTCCACGGCCAGCTGCTCCACGGCTGCCGCGCCGTCCCAGTACCACAGCTTTCTCACGGTCGTCATGGTGGCCTCCGTGCCGCGGCGCTCCTTGATGGCGCCGAAGAACACACCTGCTCTGTCGCACCGCACGATGTACATCTGTTCCTTCTTCTGCTCGTTCATGTTCTTGTCCTCCTGAAATTTTTATTTCACCGGGAGCCCCGGCGTTTTACTGTTTCCATCGGCACCCATTACAGGCACCCTCGTGTGCCCGTTTGTACTTCCCGCAGTATTGGCACAGCTCATTCCGCAGCGCCTCTATGTGCCGCTGCTGGCTCCCGATCAGGTCAGCGGCAGCAATCATTAGTCCGTCACCACAATCTTCAATCGCTTCCGGCACATCCTGTCTCGGACAGGTGCCACATCCGATACCCTCCGCACAGTACCGCAGCGCCGTCACGATCTCCTCTTGTGTCATATGCTTCCTCCTCTCACATCCCCCCCCATTGCTCTGCCATAGCACGGGCAATTCCGGGGAAGGTCTTGCTCCTGGCTTTTGCTGTTCGTGGGTCGCTCCAGCGGAGAGCCTTTCCCCGTTCGTCAACCGCCCAACCGGCTGATGCGCCAACGCTGTACCCACCATTAAGAATCTTGCCGGGGTCTACCATATTGGTTGTCTCAAGACAAGGCAACCCCTTCAGCCATAAACAGGTGGCTTTGCGCGCATGGTCGCCAAAATAATACGGCTGGATAATTTGGTCGGGCTTGCGATACCTGGTGGACATGACGCCGACAGGATTCTCAACAACAATATGTTCACATGACCCGTTAATGAACGCCATGAAAAATTCAATGGCATTCTCTCTATCCTTCATGCGCTTGATAGCTTTGTCTCCATACTTCTCGACATTGAACCAGCAATTCCCAGCCACCGTCAAGTATGTGCAAGGAGGATGCGCCACCATCAAATCCCACTGTCCGTCAATATAATGCTCAACGCCGTCCATCGTTGTGAACGTGCAATTCCCGTTAATCAGGGGCAACACGTCCTGCATGATATGCCATTCAGGATGCCCGCCAGACGGCTCCTGTATGTCACAGGAATAGGCTTCGTGACCCAGTTCCCGGAACGCCTTGCATACCTCCTGCGATTCTTCACAAGCGATCAGTACCCGCATTTTTCGTCCTCCGTCTCCACCTCCACCAGCACGTCCTCGCCGTCCCAGAACCGGTGGGATACGCCCACCAGCCACCTGCGGTTGTCATCCGGCAGCACCCAGCCCTTCATGGCGTCCACGATGGCCTTGCCCATGATGGCATGGTTGTCGATGTCCAGCCGGTCGTTCCAGTGGAAGGTCACCGTCACCGGCTCCGTCACCGCCTGCTTCGGGATCCCCGCCTTCCGCATCCGCAGCTGCACCAGCTCGTGCAGCACCCGGATCGCCCGTGTCCGCTCGTGGTAGTTGACCCTGTTGCCGTAGTAGCCGTTGAGGCCGTAGAGCCGCGTCCACTCCCGCCGTCCCACGTCTGACGGCGGATAGGGTATCTCAAACCGGAGCTTCATCCAGCATCCCCCTTTCCTTCATGCCCTGCCGCCGCAGCAGATACCGCCGCAGCTTCGTCATCCTCCGTTCCCGTCCGCAGCGCTGGCACACGCCCGGCTCCCATACGTCCTGCATGGCGCCGCCGTACACCTGCTCCCGGGTGGGGCGCACGAAGTAGTGCTCCCGCTCCATCTCGCCGATGCACACCGAGCACAGCCGCGCCGTACACACCTCCATCACGCCGTCCTTCATGGCCGCAGCCTCCAGTTCTTGCCGCTGCCCGCGACGGTCACGATGCATCCCTTTGCCCGCTCCGCAATGCGGGAGCCAACCGCCTCGTCCCAGTCCAGGATGTCGGAGATCGTCCGCTCCGAGCTGATGATCGTGGCACGATCCGGCTTGACATACCGTGCGTTGAGCAGCTCAAAGGCAATGTTCCGGTCGGCTTCCGTCACGCCGCCCTTGAGAAAATCGTCGATGTACAGCACCCGCACGTCCTTCAGCGGCTGCATCGCGTCGGCATATGCCTCCGCGTCGGTGGGTTTCGCCTTGATGGCCGGAATGTCCGCCCGCCACTGCAGATACCGCACCGGCAGTCCCGCCCCCATCAGCGCCCCGCAGATGGCCGTGCAGAGGTGGGTTTTCCCGCTGCCGGGGCTGCCCCCGGCATAGAACCACTTGCCGTGCCAGTCCGCGATATACGCCTCTGCCGCCCGCTTCGCCTGCTCCTGCCACGGCTCGGCGGTCTGGAACGTCTCCAGTGTGCACCGCTCCAGCAGCCCGGACAGCCCACTGTTGCGGATCCTGCGCAGGTTGTCCTTCCTGATCTGGCATACACACCTGCGGAAGAGCAGTTCTCCCGTTTCGCTGCGCGTCACGATATAGCCCCGATCCTCGCATTCCGGGCACTCAAAGCTCGATAACGCCCGGAATGTCCCACTTCTTCGCAGATTTTGCATCACTTCCTGTGCATCCACTGCCGTGCTCCTCCTTCCATCTGGTCTCCCAGCTGCGGACAGCCGCCCGCCAGTCCTTCATGCGGTTCTTGCCCACCATCCAGCCCTTCTGGGCGTAGAAGGACACGAACCGCTCCGCGTTGACGTGATAGCCCTGCGCCCGCACATAGGCCTCCACCTCGTCGATCGATGGCGGTGTGAAGCGCGCCGCGCGCGTATCACTCTTGCCATCGTCAGATGGCAGAGTATCGGTTTTGGTTTCGGTATTGGTTTCGGTATTGCCATTTTTGCCATTGGCAGGCATGGCTTTGCTATTTTTGCCATTGGCAAAAATGCGTTTGCCATTTTGCCATCTTGCGGCAGCCCCGGCCTTACCGGCCTCACGCCTGACAACGGACACATCTTCATAGCTCGCCTTGAACCGATCCTCCTGCGCCATCACGCGCTTGGCGTAAAATCTCTCATTGCCACAGAGCGCTATCTGCTCTCCCGTCATGCTGTATGTCAGCAATGCCCGCGTTAGCCGACCGAACTCTGCATCGTTGAGTGCTTCCATCTCCTCTAAATAGTCATAGGGGAGTGCAGCATAGTTTCTTGCCATCGCACGTCACCTCGTCAGAACGGCAGATCGCCGTCCTCCTCAACCTCGGCGAAGTCGTCCGCGTCCACATCCACGCCCCGGCCGGACGCCCGCTGCGTGCCGCCCTCGGCGTCCTTCTTGCTGTCGCAGAAGTACACGCCCTCGGCGATCACCTCCGCGCTGCGGCGCTTGTTGCCGTCCTTGTCCTGCCAGTCCCGGAGCTGCAGCCGCCCGGACACCAGCGCCATGCGGCCCTTCGTCAGGTATTTGGCGGCCAGCTCCGCCGTGCCGCGCCACGCCACCACGTCGATGAAGTCGGTCTCCCGCTCCCCGTTCTGTCCCTTGAAGTCACGATCCACCGCCAGCGAAAAGCTGGTCACCGCCGTCCCGTTCTGGGTGCGGCGCAGCTCCGGGTCACGGGTCAGCCGCCCCTGGAGCACCACTGCGTTCAATGCCATTTTCTGCCTCCTGTAAGTAGTTTTTCCCGAACTCCCGTATGAAGTCCGCCTCTGTCCAGCCCTGCTCCTTCATGGCCTTCAGCTGGCCATAGCGCTGCAGCTGGCGCATTGCCTTTGCGTTGTTGTGTACGGCGCCCGCGCCAAAGATGTGGCACCGCTTGTGGCACAGGTACACCACCAGGCCGTACCTGTCGCTCTTCCTCCGGTATGCCCCCGGAAAGATGTGGTGTACGTCCAGCGGATCCTCGCCGCCGTTCCGCCCGCAGAGAAAGCAGCGCCTCTCATCCACCCGGCGTCACCTCCGTCCCGTCCGGCTCGTACTCCGGGCATTCGTGGATGGCGTAGGACTCCAGCACCCCGCAGGTGCCCTGAAACTTGATGGTTCTGGTGGCGCGCCACCCCGGCACCGGATTCAGCTCCCGGCTCCAGCAGCACCCTCCGGCGTACTTCCGGCACGTCCAGCAGGGCTGCTCCGCCCAGTCCTGCGGCGGCTTCTCCCCCTTGCGGGGCGTGCGCCGCCTGCGGTCGCACCCGCAGCTGGTGACGGTTTTCAGCCGGTGTCCCGCAATGGCCACCTCGCTGCCGCATTCACACCGGCACAGCCACACGGCGCTGCCGGAGCAGTCCGTCCGCAGATAGTGCAACACCTCCAGCTTTCCGTGCCGCTCCCCGCTGTGGTCTATGTAGTGTCCCAGCCGCCCGCCCACGTTCCGGGTGCGCATGGGCGTGGTCAGCGCCTGCTCCACGGTGTAGCCGTTGGCCAGCCGCCAGTAGATGGCGGGCACGGAGATGCCCGTGATCTTCGCCCACTCCGTCGCCCATCTGCTCTCGCCCCGGAAGGTGAGCTTCTGCCGCGTCCTCCGCTTCATGGGCTCACCTCCCCCCAGCGTGACACCAGAGCCTCCAGCTCCCGGGGCGTCATGGTCTCGATGCCGAGCTGCCTGCAGTCTGCCACCACCAGCTCAATCAGGAGGCTCATCTGCGCCGTGTCATAGTCGCTGCTGGCGATATACGAGCGGATGTTGTGATAGCCCTTCGTGTTCCGGCATGGCCCCAGATCCTCGATCATGCGCCCGACGTGGCCGCTGCACCAGACCTTTTCCCATGCGGCAATCCTGTCCTCCCGCACCGGAACCACCTCGTAGTTGCCGCCCACATCCGGGATGTACGCCCGGTATATCTCGTTTGGGTCGGTCTGCAGCCTGTCCGCCAGCCGGTTCACCAGCGTCCAGAAATAGGCGTTGGCGTCAAGGCTCCTGCCCCTGCGCTTCACCGTCACCGTGTAGGGCTTCCCGGCCTGCAGACTGTCACATACGTCCATCGCCGTCTTGTCCGAGTTTACCCGGAAGGCCAGCCACGCCCCCTCACTGTCCCGCAGCCAGCGGGCGGCGTCCACCGTCACCTGCTGCATGCCACCTCCTCCTTTCGCGGCCAGCGGCCTGTTTTCAAACACCCGGCCAGATACCGCAGCCGGGGCAGATACTGGGTCTCCACCCACGCCTCGTCATACGCCACCGGCCAGATGGTGATCCGCCCGGGATCCACCGGCAGGAAGAAGTTCTGCTTCTCCGCCTCGCCGATCCGGTAGGCGGCAATGCGGCACGCCTTCCGCTGCCGAAGCCCCCAGCCGCTGGCCAGCATCTCCACCTGGCACTGCATCCAGTAGGCGCGGCTCACCTTGAATGTGGCCGCGCTGTGGGTCTTGACCTCGGTGATGGTGCACGCGTCGTCCCCGTCGTAGTTCACCCGCAGCCGCAAAGCGTGGATCCTGACCTGCCGGTCGCGGCTCTTCACCCCCAGCGCGTCCAGGATCCTGTGCTCATAGGCCGTCCCGGCCTGCATGGCGGCGTTGGTGTAGTGCTCCTGCCGGATGCCCAGCTTCACCGCCCACCACCTCCGGAACGTCTCCGTCTCCCACGAGCCCATGATGGTGGCCGTGTCCGATGCTCCGAACCACCCGGAGCGGTCATGATCCCGGATCACAGCCTGCTCACCGCGTTCTCAAGGCTGTCCAGCTTGGCAAAATAGCCCATCAGCTGGGTCAGCTGCTTGTCGCTGATCCGCAGCTGCGCCAGCAGATCCCGGTGCTCCAGCCCGTTGCGCTCCTTGGTGGTGATCAGCCGCTCCAGCCGCTCCTTGATCGCCCAGATGCTGTGGCGGCTCAGGTCGTCGTCGCCGTCGTCCCCGTCGCCGCTCTCCGCCCACAGGTCAAAGCCCAGCCCCGTCCGGATAGCCACGCCCTTCACAAAGGCACGCGCCTGGGCGTTGGCGATGCGCAGCTGGTTCAGCGTGTCCTCATATACCACCAGCGACCCGTTCAGCAGCGGCGTGTCCATGCTGAATACCAGGTCGTCGATGTGGATCTCCACGCTGACAAACCAGCACTGCGTCTTGTAGCCCTTCCGGGTGGTCACATCCGCCTGCGGCCACAGATAGGTGTTGGTCTCCGGGCACACCCGGGGCGCGAACCACACGCTTTCCGCCCCGTTTTCGTGGAGAAGCTTCACGCATTTCGCCCAGTTCAGGTACGGGATGTTCACCACGCTGCCGTTGTCGTCCTTGGCCTTCCGTGTCTCGCAGAAAGGCCGCACATCCAGCTGCACCAGCTCGTTAAAGGGTCTCAGTCCCATTTTCTTTTGCCTCCTTGTATTTTTGTTTCAGGTCTGCCCAGCCGCCGTACTCCAGCACGTTGTCCAGCCAGGCCTCCTCCGTGGCGCCCAGCTCCCGGGCGCCCTTTTCAAACAGGTTTACCAGCGCCGTCCTCCGGCAGCCCTGGCACAGGCAGCTGTCGAAGTAGCCGCTCACGCCGCAGGCCTCCCAGTTGGAGAACGTGCCGCAGATGTCGCAGGCAAACACCTCGTCAAAGTTCGTGTCGCCGCAGCAGGGGCACACGTGCTCCTGTCCGCAGTCCTCGTCCATCACCACCACGGCTTTCTCAAACAGCCGCCCGGTCTCATTGCATTGAAACATCTCCGTCCTCCTTCAGCAGCGCCAGCAGCTCCGCCCGCTTCTTAAAGCCGGAGAGCCGCAGCTCCCCGCTCTCCAGCCGGGAGATCGCCGACATGGACACACCCAGCATCCGCGCCATATCCCGCTGGGTATAGCCGTGAGCCTTACGGGCATCCCGGATCCACCGCTGCTTCTCCGCGATGCTGTCGCGGTTGGCCTCGTAGTATGCCCGCTGATACGCCGCGATGCTGTCGCGGTTGGCCTC
>CAKTMQ010000012.1 GCA_934573945.1 uncultured Oscillospiraceae bacterium
GGCATCAACGAGGAGATGCTTGAATGCGCGGGCAAGATCGCCGAAATTGACCGACAGATGCAGGAGATGTATCGGAGAATCAAATCCGCTCAAGGAAATATGGATTGTTAGGGGATACCGAATCTTTAATAAACGACATACGCAAAAAGGCACGGTACCTTTTCAGTGATGCTTGTACAGCGCCTTGGTTACTTATACAATTCTAATGTGCTCGCCCGGCGTCCCATCGGGTGTGAGCAGCCCCATCCGCCGCAGCCGCATGGCGGCGGAATCATCAAAGGGCGTAGTAATGTGCGGCGGCATTCGTTGTGCGTGCATGTCGATCCTCCTTGGTGTGTAATAGAGAAGGCCCGATACCTTATGGTATCGAGCCTTTTTTATATGAAACCGGTTATGCCTGTGGCGTCAATGCTTTGATGGCCTGTTGGTTGTGCTGCTTGCCGATCAGGTAGAGAAACGCATAGGCAGGAATACGATAGAGGCTTGTAGCGCCTCGTTCAGATAATCCAAAGTCTGTGGGGTTCTTTGAAATGACGTAGCTCTCACGGCCGCAGACGTTCTCCACGAAGAGAGTCCCCAGGAAATTTGGCATCGTAGATTTGAAGCTCTCATAGACATAAATTATTTTTTGGTTTGACGCCACGGTCAATCACCTCCGTTTCGTGGTGCTCTCTTGCGAGTGGTAAGTTCAAGGTCTTGGAGCTTGCGCCCCAGCTCGTCATCCTTTGCAACGAGCAGGAGGTCTTTAGTTGAATCCTTCATAAATAGAAGCTCCCTTCAAAAATGAGATCTGAATCGATCTGCTTGAGATGATCACCTCCCTTGGGCAGCTGCGGTGAATTTCGTATTGCGCAAATACGGCCTATTTCATGTCAGTGAAAATAGGGACAACGCCAGAAACCCTTGTAAAAGCAAGGCTTTCCCGTGTTGTCCCTATTATATATCACTCACATGCCCTGTACGATGCCGCCAGTGGCCGCCAGCAGCTGGGGATCCGTCACCCGCAGCAGCAGGTTCCGGGTGTCGTTGGCGCTGCTGTACAGCCGCAGGATCTCCACCTGATACTCCCGGGTCTCCTGCCCGCTGACCGTGGCCAGAATGGTGGCGGCGCCGCATTTGACCTCCCGGCTCTCCGCCACCGGCATGGGCTCTCCGGCATCCAGCACGGACGTATCCGCCATCTTGCCGAAGATGCCGCCGTTG
Source organism: uncultured Oscillospiraceae bacterium (assembly GCA_934573945.1). Lineage (GTDB taxonomy): Bacteria > Bacillota > Clostridia > Oscillospirales > Oscillospiraceae > Vescimonas. The sequence goes on from CAKTMQ010000012.1 coordinate 1,204, forward strand.
GTGTTGGCCGTCAGGGTGCCCACGTCACGCTGCGCCGTGAAATCGCCCCGCAGCTCGCCCGGGTCGCCTCTGGCGCCCTTCTTCACCGCTTTTACCGACGTCTCCATGATGGAGCCGCTGTAGAGGGACATCAGCTGCGCCGTGTCCACGTCGGTGATGCCGTGTCCCAGCGCGCCGTAGCTGGCGGTCTGGGGATCGTAATAGGTCAGGGTGCCCACGCCCGCCATGCTGTCCCGGATCCACACGCCCAGCCGGTATACGCCGTCACTGCCCAGCCGGGGCGTGTCGGTGCAGGTGATGAGCCGCTCGCCCCGCCGTATCTGCAGGGACGCCGGCACGCTGCCGTTTTCCTGCACCAGCGACTGCAGCTGCTCGGTGGAGCGCACCGGGGTGTCGTTGAACCGCAGCAGCAGGTCGCCCACCCGCAGGGTGTCGCTGCCCTCCAGCGACACCACCAGCGCGCCGTCGGCAAACAGCTTGATGCCCACCGCCTTGCCCAGCGGGATCAAGGTGCGGCCTCCCGTCTCCGCGCCCCAGGCCGGCACGGCCAGCGAGAAGGCCAGCAGGCAGGCGCACAGCAGGGAAGTCCATCGTTTTTTTCGCACTTCATACAAAAAAATCACCCTTTCATGGCAAAATACAACCGTATCTCACCTGATTTGTCACCGGTGACTGTGTTAGTTTCTGTCGAGATCGCCGCGTCATGTCCGTTAAAATCCGGCAGCGCTGACAGTGACAGTTTTTTCCATTTTTCAACCTCGGCGCAAAAGCAATTTGACAAAGAAACCCGGAGTCGGTATAATGGTTGTTGCAAATGCCGCAGTTATCGGAAAACCTTAGACAGCCATAAGGAGGCTATATGGATATTTTTGAAAAATGCTACGCGCCCACGCTGGCCAGCGAGCTGAAGGAACAGGGCGTGTACCCCTACTTCCACGCGCTGCAGTCCCGGCAGGACACCGAGGTGATGATGGAGGGCAAGCGCCGCATCATGCTGGGCTCCAACAACTATCTGGGGCTGACCATCCAGCCGGAGGTGGTGGAGGCGGGTGTGAAGGCACTGGAGCAGTACGGCACCGGCTGCTCCGGCTCCCGGTTCCTAAACGGCACGCTGGAGCTGCATCTGGAGCTGGAGGAGGAGCTGGGCAAGTTCCTGCGCAAGCCGGGCGTGGTCACCTTCGGCACCGGCTTCCAGTCCAATGTGGGCATCATCTCCGCGCTGGTGGATCGCCACGACTACGTGGTGTGCGACAAGGAGAACCACGCCAGCATCTATGCCGGCTGCCAGATGAGCTACGGCAAAATGCTGCGCTACCGCCACAGCGACATGGAGGAGCTGGAGCGGATCCTGCAGAAGATCGACGGGAAAAACGGGGTGCTGATCGTCACCGACGGCGTGTTCTCCATGGGCGGCGACATTGCCAAGCTGCCGGAGATCTGCGCGCTGGCCAAGCGCTATGGCGCCCGCGTCATGGTGGACGACGCCCACGGTCTGGGCGTGCTGGGCGAGGGCGGCCGGGGCACCGCCAGCTACTTCGGCCTGGAGGATCAGGTGGACGTGTATATGGGCACCTTCTCCAAGTCGCTGGCGTCTCTGGGCGGCTATATGGCGGCCTCGGCGGAGGTGGCGGAGTATGTGCGCCACGCCTCCCGCCCCTTCATCTTCTCCGCCTCCATCCCGCCTGCCAACTGCGCCACGGCACTGGCGGCGCTGCGGTATCTGGAAGCCCATCCGGAGCTGCCGGAGCGGCTGCGGGCGCTGAGCCTGTACGCCCGGGACGGCTTTACGAAGCGGGGCGTGAAGATCCGGGAGAGCGCGCTGGAGGCGCCCACTCCCATCATCCCCCTGTACACCTACGAGACCTACTGGACGCTGGAGGCGGCGGCACAGATCTACGACCGGGGCGTGTACGTCAACCCCACGCTGCCCCCCGCCACGCCGGAGGGCGAGGCGCTGCTGCGCACCAGCTACATGGCCACCCACACCGAGGCGCTGCTGGATGAGGCCATGGACATTATCGCCGACGTGATGGTGAACCGCCATGAGTAAGGTCGCCATTGTCACCGGAGGCACCTCCGGCATCGGGAGAGCTACGGCGCTGGCGCTCCAGTCCGACGGCTACACCGTCTATGAGCTGAGCCGCCGCCCTCAGGGCATGGCGGACGTGCGCCACATCGTGGCGGACATCACAAAGGAGGACACGCTGTCCGCTGCCGTGGAACAGGTGATGGCGGCAGAGGGACATATCGACCTGGTGGTGAACAACGCGGGCTTCGGCATCTCCGGCGCCATCGAATTTACCACCACCGAGGAGGCACAGCGGCTGTTTGACGCCAACTTCTTCGGCATGGTGCGGATGAATCGGTGCGTGATCCCCCTGCTGCGGGCGCAGGGCAGCGGCCGCATCATCAACCTCAGCAGCGTGGCCGCGCCGGTGCCCATCCCGTTTCAGGCCTATTACAGCGCCACCAAGGCGGCGGTGAACGCCTACACCATGGCGCTGGCCAACGAGCTGCGCCCCTTCGGCATCAGTGTCTGTGCCGTGCAGCCCGGCGACATCAAGACCGGCTTTACCGCCGCCCGTGAAAAGGTGATGGCCGGCGACGACGTGTATCAGGGACGGATCGGCCGGTCGGTGCGGCGCATGGAGCACGACGAGCAGACCGGCATGGATCCCGCCAGAGCGGGGCGCTTCATCGCCAACGTGGCGGCTAAAAGCACCGTCAAGCCCCTGTACACCATCGGCCCGGATTACAAGTTCTTTGTCTTTCTGGTGCGCATTCTGCCCGGCAGGCTGCTGAACTGGATGATCGGCCTGCTGTACGCCAAATAAGCGGCAGTTACGGGGAAAACAGAGATAGCATAAAAGAAAACCAGTCCTAAGGGACTGGTTTTCTTTTATAAAATGACCATTCAGCAAGCTGCTTTCCCGTTTACGCCAGATCCTTTGCCCGCTCGCTGGCGGCGATCACGGCGTCCATGGCGGCGGCGCGGAAGCCCCGCTGCTCCAACACCCGCACGCCGGCGATGGTGGTGCCGCCGGGGGAGCAGATGGCGTCCTTCATGGCGGCGGTGTGGTCGCCGCTCTCCAGCGCCAGCTTCGCCGTGCCCAGCAGCATCTGGGCGGCGTAGCGCTGCGCCTTCTGCCGGGGCAGTCCGGCGTAGACGGCGCCGTCGGCCAGCGCCTCCATCAGCAGGCAGGCGTAGGCGCCGCCGCAGCCGGAGATGGCGCTGCCCACGTCCATCAGCTTCTCGTCCAGCTCCTCCAGCAGACCGGAGCGGCACAGCAGGGACACGAAGCCCTCCCGCTGGGCAGCGGTCACGTTGTCGGAGCAGCAGTACATAGTCACGCCCTCGCCCACCGCCACGGCGGTGTTGGGCATGATGCGGATGACGGGATAGTCACCCCCGGCCATCTCCCGGATACGCTCCATGGACAGTCCCGCCGCCATGCTCAGCAGCACGAAGGGGGTGGTGCGCTGCGCCAGCACCGGCGCCAGCGGCGTCAGCATCTGTGCCATCATCTGGGGCTTTACCCCCAGCAGGATGTAGTCGCACTCCTGTGCGATGGTCTCGTTGTCCGCCACGGAGGCGCCGATCTCGTCGGCCAGCGCCGCGGCCTTGGCCGGGGTACGGTTGGCCAGATAGATGCTCTTCCGGGTCTCCACCGTCTGGGCGGCAGCCCGCGCCAGTGCGCCGCCCATGTTGCCGGTTCCGATAAATCCATAGGTCATAGGGGGTTCCTCCTTATAGTAAATATTCATTTAGAAAATTCTGCACAGCAAAACCGGCAGCAGAATAGCCGGTACCATGTTCAGAATGCGCAGCTTGGTCAGTCCCAGCAGGTTCAGGCTGATGCCCACGATCAGCAGCGAGCCCACAAAGGTGATCTCATTGACCACCGCCTCGCCCAGAAAGGGCGCCACCAGCGAGGCCAGCAGGGCGATGGAGCCCTCTACGGCGAATACGGTGACGCCGGACAATGCCACACCCAGTCCCATGGTGGAGGCGAACACCACCGATGCCACGCCGTCGATGACGGCCTTGGAGATCAGCAGACTGTGCTGGTGCTGCAGGCCGCTCTCCAGCGGCCCCATAATGGCCAGCGCGCCCACGGCGAACACCAGCGAGCCGGTGACAAAGCCCTGGGTGACGCTGCTGCCGGAGAGCTTCTTCTGGAACTTTTCGCCCAGACGGTTCACCGCTGCGTCAATGTCCAGCAGCTCACCGATGAGCGTGCCCGCCACCATGGAGATGATGGGGATCAGGGCGTTGCTGCTCTTCAGCAGTCCCGGCACGGCGATGCCGATGGTCATCAGCGATAACGCCGACATCAGAGAGCCCCGCAGCCGTTCCGGCAGCAGCTTTCCGGCGAACAGCCCCACCAGACCGCCCACTACCACGGCGGCGCCGTTGACAAGAGAACCCAGCAGGATCATGGGATCAGCCCCCCTTCCTCCAACAGATCGCACACCACTGTGCCGGCCATCAGCAGTCCGGCCACGGAGGGCACCCAGGACACGCTGGCCGGCACGCTGCGCCGTCCCGGCGGCGGGGTCTCCAGCTGCCTTGTGGCGGCCGGCTCCTCCGGGCTGAAGGCCACCTTCAGGTGGTGGATGCCCCGTGTGCGCAGCTCCTTGCGCATGACCCGCGCCAGCGGGCAGCCGGAGGTCTTGGCGATGTCGGTGATGGTCAGCAGCTCCGGGTGCAGCTTGTTGCCGGTGCCCAGCGCCGTGAGAATGGGGATGCGCCGGGCGCGCGCCTGCTCCACCAGATCCAGCTTGCAGCTGACCAGGTCGATGGCGTCCACGATGTAGTCGTAACGTCCGGCAAAGAAGTCCTCCCGGTGGGCGGCGTCATAGATGCCCACGATGGGATGCACCGCCGTGTCCGGGCAGATGTCCCGGCAGCGCCGGGCGGCCACCTCCGCCTTGGGCTGGCCGATGGTGGAGTGGAGGGCGTAGAGCTGGCGGTTGATGTTGCTGGGGGAGATCACGTCGCCGTCGATGAGGGTCAGCTCCCCTACACCGGCGCGGCACAGCGCCTCGGCGGCATAGCTGCCCACGCCGCCCAGACCGAACACCGCCACATGGCACTGCCGCAGCCTGGCCAGCGCGTCGCTGCCCAGCACCATTTCGGTTCTCAGAAATTCTTCGTTTTTCATGTATTTTTGCTCGTTCATGCGGCTTTCGCAGGTTTCTTTTTAATGGGGAAAGGGTCGGCGTACACGCCGACCCTTTTGGTAACGATAGACGGGGAGATCACGCACCGACGTACTTCATGCCGGCGCCCTCATTGACGACCTCCACGCTGCCCTGCTCCTCGATCCAGGTCTGATAGGCCTCGCTCTGCAGCTGCTCAGTGGCCAGCACCTTCCAGTAGGGATCGCCGAAGCTGTCCAGATACATCACGTGGCTGCCGTAAACGCTCTCCACCACGCCGGCGTCGCCCACCTTGCGGCCGTCCTCAAAGCACCAATCCAGGAAGCCGGGGACGTAGTTGCTGTGCTTGTAGAGACCGGTGTACAGGCCGCCGGTGGCAATGGAACCGCTGTCGTCGGACAGCTCGGTGACCATCTGCTCAAACAGCTCCACGGTAGCGCCGCCGTCCTTCCACTCCTGCAGCGCACGCTCGGCGTCGGCATGGGCGGCATCCTCCAGCGCCTGCAGATCGGCGTCATAGGTATCGGAGGAGGAGTCCAGCGTGGAGGAATCCACCTGGAAGAGGATGTGGCGGACGTTGACGGTGTTGTAGTCCTGCCGTGCACGGCTGTGGAACAGGACGAAGTAGACGTTGGAATCGGTGTCCACCACGTCGCTGTCGCCGGACTGGCGGGCGGCGTCAAAGACCCACTCGGTCACAGGGGTGCCGGAGTAGGAGCCGTCGTCCTCATGGGTGTAGGAGGCGATGTCCTCATAGTCGGCGGCGATGGCGTCCAGCGTCTCACCGGCGGCGAAACGGACGGCGGCATCAGCAGCGGCGTCCTGAGCGGCCTTCTTGGCAGCGGCCTGCTCGGCATCGGTGGCCTCCACGGTGTTGCCGTCGGCGTCGGTGGTGCTCTCAGCGGTGGCGCGGAAGGAGATATACTCAAAGTCAGCGGTGTCGAAGCTGTTCTTGTCCGCCTCGTAGCAGGCCTGCAGATCCGCGTCGCTGTAGTTCAGGCTGTCCATGAACTCCTCGGCGAAGTGGCTGGCCAGAGAGGTCATCTCATAGCAGGACTTGAAGGTGCTGAGGGTCATGTTGGAGCCGTAGACCAGCTTCAGATAGCTGGACAGGGAGACGCCGTTCTGGCTGGCACCGGACTTGAGCTGCGTCAGCACGGCGTCCATCTCCTCCTGGGCGTGCTCGTCCATGGTGATGCCGTTGGCCTTGGCGTTGACGCTCAGCTTGTAGGTCTGCGCCAGGTTGGACTCGGCGGTGGTCTTCAGATACTGATCCCAGGTCACGTCGCCCTCGTCGGTGACGTTCAGCAGCATCTTGGCCATGGCGTTCATGGTCTGATCCTTATAGGAGGTGCTGGTGTCCAGACCCATGTAGCTGAAGTAGTTGCTGCGGGTCACGGAGTTGAGGGCGGTGTAATAGAAGTAGTCCACTTCACCGGGGGTGAAGTCCTGTCCGTCCACCGTCAGCGCGGTGCTGCGGCGCTGGAAGATGCCGGAGTTGACCAGCAGCACGACCACGGCCACGATGACAAACAAAACAGCGATGCCGCCGTAGACCAGGCGGTTCTTCTTCTGCTCGGCGGCCTCCTTGGCCAGACGTTCGGCACGGGGATCCACGCCCTGAGCAGCCCGCTCCTGACGGTTCTTCTTTTCTCTGGATGCACTCATTTGTTTTCAGTCCTCTCAAGTGATAGGCGCAATACGCCCTTGTTCGTAAAATACCTGACCATTATACAGTAGATTTGTCAATTGTGCAAGTGTTATATTTTCCTCTTTGGGGCGGGGGGAAAAGCCGCGGGAAATACAATCTGTAATCATTTCCCGCGTTCTGCATTTTTTCCGGCGTTTTCCCGCTTTTTTTCGGCAGCGCTCCGCCGGCTTCGGCAAATTACACAAGCGACAAAGTACCCGCTTCTTCTGCGATAGCCGCGTTTTACTTTACTTTTCCCGCTTTTTTCGATAGGCTTTTCCCTTTACATGGAATTTACATAATTCGATGCCGCATAACTTCTACAAGGAGTTATCCACATTATCCACAGTCTTTTCCACAGCGGACAAAGTGCGGTAAAAACAGGGATTTCTACGTATTTTCCACAATCAGGAAACGCCGCAAATGGGGTTTACACTCAAATTCCAACGCCGTTTTTGTTTACATAACACATATTACGCGGGCATTTTCTCCGTCACGGAAAAATTCTACCATCCGTCTATGGACAGCCTCAGTACAGCAGATACTGCGCCAGTCCCACCACCAGCGGGATGGTCACCACGGAGACGGCGGTGTAGACCGACACCATGCTGGCGGCCAGCTGGGTATCGCAGTCAAATTTCTGGGCAAACATCCCCAGCAGGGCGGCGGGGGGTGTGCTGGCTGCGATCACCATCACCATGGCCACCACGCTGTCCACCCGCAGCAGCATACAGCCGCCGATGGTCAGCAGGGGGATTACCACCAGCCGCAGCGTCAGTGCCAGCCAGGAGCGACGGTCACTGAACGCCCGGCCGAAATTGGCGTGGCTGAGCTGATAGCCCACCACCATAATGGGCAGGGGGGTGTTCATGCTGGCCAGATAGGTCAGGGGCGCCAGCACCAGCTCCGGCAGGCTGACGGACAGCAGATACAGTGCCACCGCCGCCACCACGCTGATGATGCCCGGGTTGAGCACCACGTTCCGCAGCCGCAGCTTTTTGGCATCGCCGGTCATCATGTACACGCCCACCGTCCAGCTCAGCACCGTGAACACCACCACATAGGCCGAGCCGTAGAAAACGCCGATGCTGCCAAGCAGGGAGAGCATCAGCGGATAGCCCACAAAGGCGCAGTTGGAGAACACCACGCCGAAGCGCAGCTCCCGGCAGGAGCCGTCCCTGCCCCGCAGCAGCAGCGCCAGCAGGATGCCCACCACGTGCACGGCGGCCGACAGTGCCAGCGACAGCCAGAAGTTGTGGAGGTCGGCGTCGTTCCGCTCCCGCTGGAAGGCCACCACCAGCATGGCGGGGGCGACAACGTACATCACGATATTGGACAGCGCCAGACTGCCCCGGTCGTCCATCAGCTTGGCCTTGCCCAGGGCGAAGCCCACGGCCATCAGCAGAAACAGGATCAGCACCTGCTGTCCTACGGTCAGAAAAGAATGGATCATGCTCTTGCCTCTCTCTTATCAAAATAGTGGGAGGTGGCGGCGGTGACGATCACCGCGCCCACCAGTGCGCTGACGGTGTTGAAGATCAGCAGGGCGTTGACGCCGCCCCGATCCATCAGCCATCCGCCCGCAACGGCCATCACGGCGGGTCCCAGACCGCTGGAGAATACGTGGATCAGGCTCTCCCCGGCGCCTACCTTGGCGGTGATGTGGATCATGTAGGTGTTGCAGGTGGCGTGGGCGCCGTGCATCAGGGCGCAGCCCAGCAGCACCGCGAAGTTGGGGTACTTCCGCAGCAGCGCGCCGATGCCCAGCACCGGCGGCGGCGCCGTCTCTGTCCGGGGAGCGGGCGGCAGGGGATAGCGGAACGACCACACCGCCCCGATCTGCACCGCCAGCGTCACCAGCAGCACCGGCAGGATCATATCCGGTGGGCGGCGAACCCGGCAAAGTAGCTGCCCTGGATTACCGCGTGGTGCAGATTCACTTTTCCCGCCAATCCTCTCATATACCCCGCTCCGTTCGACAAAACACTGCAACATACTACCACAAATGCAAAAACTGTCAAGGTCAAAGGTTGTGTTTCCGGGAAAAAAGGACTATAATAAATTCTCTATGTATTATGTAAGGATGACAAGGAGCAGCAGCCATGAAACTGATGGTTCTTGACGGCAACAGCATCATCAACCGCGCCTTTTACGGCGTGAAGCCCCTGACCACCCGGGAGGGGCTGTATACCAACGCCATTTACGGCTTTCTCAATATGCTCCAGCGGTTTGTGGACGAGGAGCAGCCGGAGGCGCTGTGCGTGGCCTTTGACCGGCGGGAGCCCACCTTCCGCCATCAGGCGGACGCGGCCTACAAGGCCACCCGCAAGGGGATGCCGGAGGAGCTGGCGCAGCAGATGCCGGTGATGAAGCAGGTGCTCTCCGCCATGGCCATCCCCTGCTATGAGCTGGTGGGCTACGAGGCGGACGACCTGCTGGGCACCATCTCCCGCAGCTGTGAGCGGCGGGGCTGGGAGTGCGTGGTGGTCACCGGCGACAAGGACAGTCTCCAGCTCATTACCGGCCGCACCAGGGTGAAGCTGGTGTCCTCCCGGATGGGACAGACCGTCACCACCGACATGACCGAGACGGCGTTCCGGGAGAAGTACGGCTTCGACCCCATCCATATGATCGATCTGAAAGCCCTGATGGGCGACAGCAGCGACAATATCCCCGGCGTGCCGGGCATCGGTGAAAAGACGGCCATGGCGCTGGTGCAGCGCTACGGCAGCATCGACGCGCTGTACGCCGCCATGCCGGAGGTGGAGGCCAAGCCCGCCGCCATCCGGAAGCTGGCGGAGGGGGAGGAGTCCGCCCGGCGCAGCTGCTGGCTGGCCACCATCGTCACCGACGCGCCGCTGGAGTTCGACCCGGAGGACGCGGTGCGCCAGCCCTTCCGGCCGGAGCTGTACGACCTGTTCCTGCGTCTGGAATTCACCCGGCTGATCCAGAAATACGGCCTGACGCCCGGCGCAGCGGCGCCGGCGGAAGCGCCGGAGACGCCCTCCGGGGAGACGGACGACTATCTGACCACCGTGGAGCAGCCCCGGACGGACGAGGACGGGGCGCGGCTGCTGGCCATGTGGCGCGATGCGCCCCATGTGGCGGTGTACGGTCTCAGCGATCTGCGGACGCTGGCGGTGGACTGCGAGGTGGACGAGCACCACGGCGTGACGGCCATCCTCCGCGCCGACCGGTTCGAGGGCGACTGGACGGCGCTGCTGCGGGGACTGTTCTCCGCTCAGGTGCGCAAGGCCGCCCACGACGTGAAGGATATGACCCGCGCCGCGCTGGCGCAGGGGCTGGAGCCGGAGGGCTTTGTGTTCGACACGGCGCTGGCGGGCTATCTGCTGGACGCCACCGCCGCCAGCTGCGACCTGCCCCATCTGTTCACCGCCTACTGCGGCGCGGAGCTGCCTGCGGCGGCGCATCTGGCGCCGGACGCCTTTGCCCCGCTGGCGGAGGATACCGCCCAGGCGGAGGCGTCACTGTGCAGCTATGCCTCCGCCGTGGCGGCGCTGTACGAGGTGCTGCCGCCCAAGCTGGCGGCGCTGGATATGACGGCGCTGCTCCACGAGATGGAGCTGCCCCTGTGCCGGGTGCTGGCGGAGATGGAGCTGGCGGGCTTCGGGCTGGACGGCGCGGCGCTTGCCCGATTCGGGCAGGAGCTGGGACAGCGGACGGCGCAGCTGGAGCAGGCCATCTACGACATGGCCGGTGAGACCTTCAACATCAATTCGCCCCGGCAGCTGGGGACGATCCTGTTTGACAAGCTGCAGCTGCCCCACGGGAAAAAGACCAAGACCGGCTGGTCCACCAACGCCGAGGTGCTGGAGAAGCTGCGGTACGAGGCGCCCATCGTGGACTGCGTGCTGACCTACCGGCAGTACGCCAAGCTGCGCTCCACCTATGCCGACGGCCTGCTGCGGGCGGTGTCACCGGACGGCCGGGTGCGCACCAGCTTCCAGATGACCGCCACCGCCACCGGGCGGCTCAGCTCCACGGAGCCGAACCTGCAGAACATCCCCACCCGCACGGAGCTGGGCAGCCAGATCCGGCGGCTGTTCGTGGCCGGGGAGGGGAACGTGCTGGTGGACGCGGACTACTCCCAGATCGAGCTGCGGCTGCTGGCGCACATGGCCGGTGACGAGGCCATGATCCAGGCGTTCCGCCACCATGCGGATTTCCACACCGTCACCGCCGCCAAGGTGTTCCACGTGCCGGAGGATGAGGTGACGCCGGAGATGCGCCGCCATGCCAAGGCGGTGAATTTCGGCATCGTCTACGGCATCTCCCCCTTCTCCCTCAGTCAGGACATCGGCGTGACCATGCAGGAGGCCAAGGACTACATGGAGCGGTATTTTGAGACCTACCCCGGGGTGCGGCAGTACATGACCGACGTGGTGGCGCGGGCGAAGGAGGACGGCTATGTGGAGACGCTGTACCACCGCCGCCGTGCCCTGCCGGAGATCCACGCCGCCAACTTCATCCAGCGCTCCTTCGGGGAGCGCGTGGCGCTGAATATGCCCATTCAGGGCACGGCGGCGGACGTGATCAAGCTGGCCATGGTGCGTGTCTGGCGGCGGCTGCGGCGGGAGGGCTTGCAGGCGCGGCTTATCATGCAGGTGCACGACGAGCTGATCGTGGAGTGCCCGGAAGCGGAGCGGCAGCAGGTGGAGAAGCTGCTGCGGCAGGAGATGGAAGAGGTGGCGCAGCTGGCGGTGCCGCTGGTGGCGGAAGCCCACAGCGGCCGGAACTGGCTGGAGGCCAAGGGATAAGGAGAGACTATGGATCAGATCACCATCGTACCCATGCACGCGGATCATCTGGACGAGATCGCGGCATTGGAGAGAATATGCTTTTCCCGCCCCTGGTCGCGGAAGATGCTGGCCGAGGAGCTGGAGAACCAGTGCGCCGCCTTTCTGACGGCGCTGGACGCCGTCACCGGTAAGGTGGTGGGCTATGCCGGACTGCTGGTGGTGGCCGACGAGGGCTATATCACCAACGTGGCGGTGCTGCCGGAGTACCGCCGCCGGGGCGTGGCCGCCAGACTGCTGCAGGTGTTCTGCGACTTTGCGGCGGGGCAGAAGCTGGCCTTCCTCACGCTGGAGGTGCGGCCGTCCAACGAGGCGGCCATCGCGCTGTATACCGGCTTCGGCTTCACGGAGCGGGGACGGCGGCGGAATTACTACGATCTGCCCAAAGAGGACGCGCTGATCCTCACCCGGGACTTTGCGCAGGAGGAGGGACAGGCATGAACATACTGGCATTTGAATCCTCCTGCGACGAGACCGCCGTGGCGGTGGTGCGGGACGGGCGGCAGGTGCTGTCCGACGCCATCCTCTCTCAGGCGGATATGCACGCCCTCTACGGCGGCGTGGTGCCGGAGATTGCCTCCCGCAAGCACGTGGAGGCCATCGCCGGGCTGACGGAGCAGGCGCTTTTACAGGCGGGACTGACGAAGCGGGACGTGGACGCGGTGGCCGTCACCTACGCGCCGGGGCTCATCGGCGCGGTGCTGGTGGCCGTCAGCTTTGCCAAGTCCGCCGCCTGGTCGCTGGGCGTGCCGCTGATCCCGGTGCACCATGTCCGGGGACACATTGCCGCCAACTATCTGGCGTTTCCGGAGCTGGAACCGCCGTTTCTGGCGCTGGCCATCTCCGGCGGCAATACGCTGCTGGTGGATGTGGCGGATTATACGGATATGCGGGTGCTGGGCGCCACCCGGGACGACGCGGCGGGGGAGTGCTTCGACAAGGCCGCCCGCGTGCTGGGCTTGCCCTATCCCGGCGGCAAGCCCATGGATCTGCTGGCGCAGCAGTCGGCGGGCGGCGTGTACGCCCTGCCCCGCGCCCACGTGGAGGGCGCGCCGCTGGATATGAGCTTTTCCGGCCTGAAAACGGCGGTGGTGAATCTGGCGCACAACGCCGCCCAGAAGGGCGCGCCGCTGGACGCGGCGGCGCTGGCGCGGGACTTTACCCGGGCCGTCAGCGACGAGCTGACGGATCGCGCCTCGCTGGCGCTGGCGGTGACCGGCCGCAAGGTGCTGGTGGCGGCGGGCGGCGTGGCCGCCAACTCCTTCATCCGCGCCGACCTGCAGCGGCTGTGCGAGGCGCGGGGCGTGAAGCTGTACCTGCCGCCGCTGAAATGGTGCGGCGACAACGGCGCCATGATCGGCGCCCAGGGCTACTATGAGTACATGGCCGGCGTCCGGGGTGATCTGACGCTGAACGGCTACGCCACCATGGAGCTGGATCAATTGGTGTAATAGATCTGCCGGTGTCATCGATTTGTATTTTCGTGAAGAATGCAGGCGGGCGGGGCTTTGCCCCGCCCCTGTAAATTTCTATACGCAAGACATAAAAAAATCACTCCCCGGAGGGAGTGATTTTTTATGTCGTAAAGGGGTTTACTTGCTGACGGTGTACCAGGTGTCGCTGCCCACGGTCTCGGAAGTGGTGGTGCAGCCTGCGCCCAGCACGATCTTGCCGGTTTTTGCGTTGTCGGGATCAACCACCGTCACACCGGGGTTGTAGTTGCGGAACTTACCGCCATTCACGGTCATGGTGCAGCCGGTCGTAAAGTTGTCCTGATGGTTCAGCACGAAATACGTACCGTTGCTGGGGGTCGTCTCAAAGATGCCGCCATTGATCACGACGGTGGCCTTGCTGCCGCTGCTCATGCTGGTCATCGTGAAGATGCAGGAAGTCTCAGCGGACATACCGTAGAAGTGGCCGCCGTTGATGGTCAGCTTGCCGTAGTTGCCCACGCGCACAGCGCTGGTGACCTTGTTGGTGAAGGTCTGATTGGAGCCGATCACAGCGCCGGTCTGTGCCGCGCTGGAGTCATTGATGGTCAGCTGGCTCTTCTGGCCGGAAATGTTCAGCACGCCGCCGTTGTTGGGCTTCACGCCATCGGCGTACTCCAGCTTGATGTAGTGGCCGTTCAGGTCGAGGGTAATTTTTTTGCCGCCCAGATAAACCTCGTTGCTGACAACAACGTCATTTACCAGCTTGAAATAGCCTTTTGCATTTTCCATATCCAGCGCCTGTTTGCCGGTAGCAATCAGGTAGGGAGCCTCCTTGGAGCCGTTGCCACCGTTGAACTTATAGGTCACGGTGAAGGGGGAGAAGCTGGCGGTGGAGAAGGTTAGAATACCGGTGCTGGCATCATAGCTGTAAGGCAGAGGCTCATCGTTGTGCAGGAACCCGGTGATGTCCAGATTCTTGCCCACCTGCAGCTCCACGGTGAAGGTCTGGCCTTCGGGAGCGGCGACAGCGGCGCCGTTGGCGTCGGTCAGGGAGATGTTAAAGGAGGTGGCGCCGTCAGTGGCGGCCACGGTGATGTTGGAGGGGGTCTCGGTCTTGACCTTGGTCAGGGTCAGCTCAGTGTTCGCGGCCACGGTGTTGGCGGGAACGGTAACGGCCACGGTGGGAGCGGCCTCGTTATCCTTCAGCACGGTTTCCACAGAGGGGTCAGTTACGGTGCCGGTGGTAACGCTGCTGCTGGCCCAGGCGTCCTCGTTGTCGGGAGTGCCGTCGGCGTTCTTGTCGTAGTCCTTGCCGAAGCTGTCGGACTCATGCTCATACTGGGTGGCCACCAGGCTCACGCCCAGCTGGATGGTGGGAGCGGCCTCACCGGTCTGGTGGTTGGCCTCGTTGCCCACGGTGGTGGGCATCCAGATGGCCACGGTCACGGTCTTGCTGGCGCCGGAGAGCAGCGGGGTGTCCACGCTGGTGTAATCAGCCAGAGCGCTGCCGGCACCAGCCTTTTCAACCAGCGCGTCGCGGTTGAGGGCGCTCTGATCCTCATCGATCACAGCGTACTTCAGATAACTGGACAGCTTGAAGGTCTCACCGGCCACATTGGTGCTGGTAGTCTCGCCGGCCACATTGATGCCCAGCTTGTACTTCAGTGCCAGAGAGCCCACGTTCTTCACGGTCAGCACGGCGTACTCCACGTGACCCGGCTCCCAAAGAGCGCCGTCGTCGAAGAGCTTGATGTCCTTGGTCAGCGTGCCGGTCGCCTGCTCGCCGCCCTTGGCAGTCTTGTAGGTGACTTCCATGTCCAGATTGCCGGACTTGATGGTGTTGACGCCGCTGGTCACGCTGTCGGTGAACCATGCGAAGGTGGTGCCCACCAGCATCACCAGGCACATCACCAGCGCCATGACGCTGGTCAGCAGTGCGCGTCTGCTTGTCTTTTTGGTTGTCATTTTTCTCAATGACCTCCCCTTTGTTGAATTTGCCGGAAAGAGTGGAAGCGTCGCCGTCCGGCTTGACCGGTGGCGCCCGCGATCATGCCCGCCGCAGCGGCGGGCAGCACAGGGACGGCCAAAGAACGGCCATCCCGAAATGCCCTTGTCGTGCACCGTCCCGACGCAGCCCCATGGCCTTCTTTGCCAGCAAAGAAGCGTCCCCGTATACGGGGACGAAAACTCGTTTCCCGGTCGGGCGGTATACTGCGGACAGTTTAACACAGCTCCCCGGCAGATGCAAGGGGACGTTTGACAAAATTTGCCGTTTTTTTCGCAGAAATATTGTTTGATAAGGGTTCGCGGGGCGTCCCGCCCGCCTGACAAATGCCTGCACCTCTTGCGGAGTTCGTAGGGCGCGATGTACCCCAAGGGCACTTGTTCCGCTGCGCTCCACGGCGCCCTCATCGCGCCGCACGGTGGACGCACGCACTCCTTGCAGCACCCCCGTCTCTTGCCTCCCTCTGTGAGGGAGGCGGCGCGATATGGGACACCGCAAAGCAGGTACCCCCGGTACATCCGTCCACAAACGCAGGGAGCCGGTCGTATGACCGGCTCCCTGTAGACACTTATTTATTCGTAGGTCATCTCATAGGTGCCGTCCACATACAGCTGCACCGACGAGACGCCGTCCAGCGACTGCAGTGACGCCGCCACGCCCCGCAGGAGCTGCTGCCGGGTACCGGTGTCGCCCAGCTGCTCCATGGCGGCGGCGGGCACGTTCAGCTGGCACACGCCCTCTTCCACGCGGGCGGTGATGCCCGGCAGATCCTCCGGCAGCAGCGGGGACAGCCCCTCTGTCTCCGGCGGTTCCCGCAGCGCCGTCAGCACCACGTCTGCCGCCGACTGCCCCTCGTACTGGGTCAGCAGCCGCTCCTCCACCGTCAGCACGCCGTCGGCGTCGAAGAAATACAGCTGCGCCGTCAGCGTCCGCACCACATCGTCCATGGAGGTCAGCAGCACGTCGCCGGCCAGAAACAGGTTGCTGTCCCGGTAGGCCAGCTCCTGCCCGTTGACGGTGATCCGCACGGCGTACACGCCCTCCAGCTGGGTCAGTGACAGCGCCACGCAGTAGTCGGCGATGGTCAGATCCATGCCGCTGAGCTGGCCGTAGCTGCCGGAGAGATCCACGCTGACGGTGCCGCCCTGCAGCTCCACGGCGCGCAGGGTGGTGCCGTCCGGAATAGGACTCTGGAACCCCGGTTCCTGACAGCTGCCGAACAGCAGCGCCAGCACCGCCTGCACCTGCGCCAGCCGGTCGCCCTGGGGCAGTTCATCCCAGGCCACCGTCACGCTGCCGATGGCGTCGCCGCCCTGCTGGCTCTCCAGCGGCAGGGCGTAATACAGCGCCAGGCCGTCCTTTTCCGCCCGGGCGGCGGCGCAGCCCGCCAGCAGGCACGCGGCTGCCGTCAGCGCCGCCAGTATACGCCATATCCGTCTCTTCATGCCGCGTCACCGCCTTCCCGGCTCCGGGGCAGCCGCACGGTGAACACCGTGCCGGCCACGCCCTCCCGCGCCGCCGCGGCGATCTGGCCGCCCCGGCTCTCCACTGTGTCCTTCACGATGGACAGTCCCAGTCCCGTGCCGCCGATGGCGCGGGAGCGCATCTTGTCCACCCGGTAGAACCGCTCGAAGATGTGGGGCAGATCCTCCGGCGGGATGCCGATGCCGTTGTCGGTGACGGTCATCACCACCCAGTCGCCGTCCACGGCGGCTGCGGCGTGGACGAACCCGTCGGCGCCGGAGTACTTGATGCCGTTGTCCATCAGGTTGTAGAGGATCTGGTGCACGTCGTCCTCCGTGGCCAGCACCACGGCGTCGTCCGCCGACTCCCAGGTGAGGGTCACGCCCTTGTCACGCGCCACCACCGCCAGCATACGGGATACCCGCTCCAGTACCGGCGCCACCGCCACCGGCTGCACCGGCTGCACCGCGCCGCTGTCCAGCCGCGTCAGGCGCAGCAGGTTTTCGGTGATGCGGGTCAGCCGCTCCGCCTCCCGGCCGATGTCGCCCACGAACTCCCGCGTGGTGTCCGGGTCGATGTCCCCGGTCTGCAGGATGGAGTCGGTCAGCAGCCGGATGCCGGCCAGCGGCGTTTTCAGCTCGTGGCTGGCATCGGACACGAACCGGCGGCGGGCGTCCTCCGTGGTCTGCAGCCGGTCGGTCAGGCTGTTGAACTCCGCCGCGATCTGGGCGATCTCATCGCTGCCCTTCACGGCGGCGCGGTGGCTGTAGGCGCCCTCCCGCACCTTGCGGATGGCGCCCAGCAGGTCGGTGATCTGCGCCGTCAGCATCCGGCTGAGCAGCACCGACAGCCCCAGCACCCCCAGGGCGATCAGGGACGAGATGCGGATCAGGTTGGTCTGAAAGCTCTTGAGTATGTCCGCCTGCTTGGTGTCATATTCATAGGTATACACCGCTCCCACGATCTGGTTGTGATACACCACCGGCGAGGCCATGCGGCTGAGGAAGGCGGTGGAGTCGTAGTAGCAGTAAAACGCGTCATAGCCCTCCAGCGCCTCCACGATCTCGGTGTAAAAGGCGTACAGCCCCACCGCGCCGTTCTCCTCGCGGGTGTCGTAGAGGATGCGTCCGGCGGTGTCCGTTACCAGAATGCGGGACACGCCGGTCTCCCGGATGGTGCTCAGCGCCTTGGACACGTTCTCCTCGTCCAGCTGCTTGAGGCCGCTGAGCGCCGCCTCGATCAGCTTCACCGAGCTCTTCATGGACGTCTCCTTGGACTGGAACACCATGGTCTGGGACTGCAGCAGCGGGTAGGTGTTCAGCAGCACCAGCACCGCCGCAATGACCAGAATATAGCTGACGCCGAACTTAAGTTGCAGGCTGATCTTCCCCTTGAAAATAGTAACCCACCCCCCATTTGGTGATGATATACACCGGCTCGGCCGGTACGCGCTCCAGCTTTTCGCGCAGGCGGCGGACGTGTACGTCCACCGTCCGGTAATCACCGGCGTAGGAGTACCCCCACACCAGATCCATCAGGCTCTCCCGGCTGTAGACCCGCCGGGGGTTCTTCATCAGCAGCTCCAGCAGGTCGTACTCCTTGGCGGTCAGCTCGATGGTCTTGCCGTCCCGCACCGCCACCCGCTGGCGGGTGTCCAGACTCAGGTCGCCCACCGTCAGCAGCTCCCGCACCGGCTCCTGCCGTCCGCCGGCACGCTTGAGCAGCGCCCGGATCCGGGCCTTCAGCTCCAGAATGTTGAAGGGCTTGGTCACGTAGTCGTCCGCGCCGCAGGCAAAGCCCATCAGCTTGTCCGCGTCCTCGCTGCGGGCGGTGAGCATGATCACCGGCACGTCGGAGAATTCCCGGATCTTCATGCAAGCCTCGGTGCCCGACAGCACCGGCATCATCAGATCCAGTATGATCAGGTCGAAGTCCTCCTTTTTTGCCAGCTCCACGGCGGCCTCCCCGTCATAGGCGGCTGTGACCTCATACCCCTCGTTCTCCAAGTTGAACGTGATGCCCTTGACCAGCAGCTTTTCGTCGTCCACCACCAGGATCTTCACGCGCCTCACCTCCTGAAAAAATGTTTACATTTGCCATGCCCCTCCCCGTTGACGGACGGGGAGATTTCGCTTATAATCAATATGTTATACACATGCCTCCGGCGGCGGTGCCGCCGGACACAGATATATTATAGCACAAATGGAGAAAATGTCATTATGAAATTCCGCCGTTTCTGCGCCGCGCTGCTGCTGTCGGCGCTGCTGCTGACCCAATTGCTGCCTGTCACCGCCTATGGCGTGGAGGATATAGAGCTTGAAGCCCGCGCCGCACTGCTGGTGGACGGCGCCACCGGCACGGTGCTGCTGGATCAGAACGCCCACACCAAGCAGTACCCCGCCAGCATCACCAAGGTGATGACGGCGCTGCTGGTGTTTGAGGCCATCGAGCGGGGCGAGCTGCGGCTGGATCAGTCCATCACCGCCAGCGCCAACAGCGTGGCCGGCCTGCCGGACGACGCCAGCACCGCCGACATTCTGGCCGGCGAGACCATGACGCTGGAGCAGCTGCTGTACTGCCTGCTGGTGGTGTCCGCCAACGAGGTGAGCAACATTCTGGCCGAGGCGGTCAGCGGCAGCGTGACCGCCTTCGTGGCGCTGATGAACCAGCGGGCGGCGGAGCTGGGCTGCGAGAACACCCACTTCGTCAACACCTCCGGCCTGCCGGACAACGAGCATTACTCCACCGCGTGGGACATCTATCTCATCACCCGCGAGGCCATGAAGTACGACGAGTTCATGACCATCTGCAATACCAAGGCCTACACCGTGCCCGCCACCAACATGAGCGAGCAGCGGGAACTGCACAGCACCAACTATCTCATCTCCAACTGGCGCGCCACCGGCTATCTTTACAGCGGCGCACAGGGCATCAAGACCGGCTCCACCGACGCGGCGGGCTATTGTCTGGTGTCCTCCGCCGTCCGGGCTGACCGGCAGCTGATCTCCGTGGTGCTGGGCGCCCAGCTGGTCAAGACCGACAGCGGCGAGATGAAGGTGGGCAGCTTTGTGGAGACCACCCGGCTCTTCGACTGGGGCTTTGAGAACTTCACCACCAAGACGGTGCTCACCTCGGACGAGATGATCCAGGAGGTGCCGGTGTCCCTGAGCAAGGAGAGCAACTGCGTGGTGGTACACCCGGCCTACACCGCCGAGGCGGTGCTGCCCAGTGATCTGGAGCCGGAGGAGCTGGAGCGTACCGTCAACCTTCACAGCGATGTGGTGGCCGCGCCGGTGACGGCGGGGCAGGAGCTGGGCACCATCACCCTCAGCTACGGTGATGTGACCTATGCCACCGTGCCGCTGCTGGCGGTGTCCGACGTGCGCGAGAGCCGCTTTCTGGTGGTGGAGAACGCCCTGAAGGAGTTCTTCTCCCGCACGGTCGTGAAGGTGCTGCTGGCGGTGCTGGTAGTGCTGGTGGTGCTGGTGGTGCTGTTCGGCAAGGCGTTCATGCGCCGCCGCCGGTACGGCTCTGCCCGCAGCAAGCGGCGGCATCATCGCAGCTATCGGGGACGGCGGTTCTGATGCCCATGCAGATCCTGTACGAGGACAAGTATCTGGTGGTGGTCGTCAAGCCGGTGGGCGTACTGTCGGAGGACGACCCGACCGACGCCTGTATGCCGCAGCTGCTGCGGCAGCACTACCGGGAGCAGGGCAAGCCCGGCTATATCGCCACCGTCCACCGGCTGGACCGGATCGTGGGCGGTGTGATGGTGTTCTCCCGCCGCCGGGAGGTCACCGGCAAGCTGGTGGCCGCCGTGGCCGCCCATCAGATGACCAAGGAGTATCTGGCGGTGCTGCGGGGACACCCGGAAAAGGACAGCGATACCCTCACCGACCTGCTGTTCCGGGACGCCCGGCACAACAAGAGCTATGTGGTGCAGCGTCCCCGCAAGGGGGTGCGGGAGGCCACGCTGGACTATACGGCGCTGGCAAAGACCGATGCCCTGACGCTGGTGAAGATCCGGCTCCACACAGGCCGTACCCACCAGATCCGGGTGCAGTTCTCCCACCGCGGCCTGCCGCTGCTGGGGGACATCCGCTACGGCAGCAAGGCAGCCTGCTCCGCCGCCCTGTGGTCATACCATCTGGCCTTCACCCATCCCGTCACCGGCCGGCCGGTGGACGTCACCTGTCCGCCGCCCCGCGCCTACCCCTGGGAGCTGTTTGCCCCGGTGCTGTGGCCGGCGGCTGATGTCACGCCATGAGCGTTCCGCCCTCACCCCTGCCGGTGAGGGCTTCTTTCATACGCGGACGGGATGACACGACGGTGTTTTTTACTGGCGTACAATAAGTGCTTCTTATGGCAAATATAGAAAATAAATACTTTACTTATTGTGCTGCGCTGCGTATAATAGGCCGTTGTTTATGAGCGGGGTATCCGCTACAATATGGAACAGGAGGCAGCGAACATGGCAAATTGCGCGATCGTAGGTATCAACTGGGGTGACGAAGGCAAGGGTCGTATGGTGGATTACCTGACCGAACAGTACGACGTGGTGGTACGGTATCAGGGCGGCGGAAACGCGGGACACACGGTGATCAATGACATGGGCAAGTTTGCCCTGCACCTGCTGCCCTCCGGCATTTTCCGCAGCGGCGTGATGAACGTGCTGGGCAACGGTGTGGCGCTGGACTGCGAAAACCTGATGGGGGAGATCGAGACGCTGCGCGGCGCCGGCGTGGAGATCTCGCCGGAGAACCTGCTGGTCAGCGACCGCGCGTCGCTGCTGCTGCCCTGGCACCGGGAGCTGGACGCGCTGGAGGAGGCGCGGCTGAAGGACAAGATGTACGGCTCCACCAAGCAGGGCATTGCTCCGTTCTACTCCGATAAGTACCAGAAAAAGACCGTGCAGGCGGGTGAATTGCTGTATCCCGATCACCTGAAGGCGCATCTGGAGGATCTGCTGGCGTGGAAGAACCTGATCCTGCGGGAGGTCTACGGCGCCAAGGGCTATACCATGGATGAACTGATGGCCTGGGTGGAGCGCTTCGGCGGACAGGTGCGCCCCTATGTGGCGGATGCCGGGCGCTATCTGCGCAAGGCGCAGAGCGAGGGCAAGTCCATCCTGTTTGAAGGACAGCTGGGTGCCCTGCGGGATCTGGACTATGGCATCTACCCCTACACCACCTCCTCCAATACCGTGGCTGCCTACGCGCCGGTGGGCGCCGGCCTGCCCACGGCGGAGATCCGCGAGGTGGTGGGCGTGGTAAAGGCCTACTCCTCCTGCGTGGGCGAAGGCCCCTTTACCTGCGAGTGGTTCGGCGAGGAGGCGGAGAAGCTGCGTGAGGCGGGCGCGGAGTACGGCGCCAAGACCGGCCGTCCCCGCCGGGTAGGCCCCATTGATCTGGTGGCCACCCGCTACGGCGTGGAGACCCAGGGCGCGACGAATATCGCCCTGACCAAGCTGGACATCCTCAGCTATATGGAAAAGGTGCCTGTCTGCACGGCCTATGAGATCGACGGACAGATCACCCGGGAATTCCCGTTCCCCGTCCTGCTGGAGCGGGCGAAGCCGGTGATGGAATACCGCCCCGGCTGGCACTGTGACATCTCCGGTGCGCGGACGTGGGAGGAGCTGCCCCAGGCGGCGCGGGACTACGTGACGTATGTGGAACAGGCCATCGGCTGCCATATCGGCTATGTATCCGTGGGCGCGGAGCGGGAGAGCCTGATCGTGCGATAAAAGAGAACAGGAGAGGATCCTATGACACATGATGTTTATACATCGCCGCTGGCGTCGCGGTACGCCTCTGCGTATATGCTGCATCTGTTTTCGCCGGACAGCCGCTTTCAGACGTGGCGGCGGCTGTGGACGGCGCTGGCGCGTGCCCAGCACCAGCTGGGACTGCCGGTAACGGCGGAGCAGGTGGCGGCGCTGGAAGCCCATATCACCGATATAGATTATGACACGGCGGCGGCGCGGGAGCGGGAGGTGCGCCACGATGTGATGGCGCACGTCTATGCCTACGGAAAGGCGGCGCCTGCGGCGGCGGGGATCATCCATCTGGGTGCCACCAGCTGCTACGTGACGGACAACGCCGACCTGATCCTGTACCGGGACGGCCTGCGGTATCTGCGGACACAGCTGCTGTCGGTGCTGGTGAATCTGGCGTCCTTCGCGCGGCGGTACGCCGCGCTGCCCACGCTGGGCTATACCCATTACCAGCCCGCCCAGCCGGTGACCGTGGGAAAGCGCGCCGCGCTGTGGATGCAGGACTTCCTCTCCGATGTAGAGGAGCTGGACAGCCTGCTGGCAGGTCTGCCGTTTCTGGGCTGCCGGGGCACCACCGGCACGGAGGCCAGCTTTATGGAGCTCTTCGAGGGCGACGAGGCGAAGATCGATGAGATGAACCGCCGTATTGCGGCGGAGTTCGGCTTTGACCGGTGCTTTGCCGTGTGCGGACAGACCTACCCACGCAAGGTGGACAGCCGCATCCTGAACTGTCTCAGCGCCATTGCCCAGAGCGCCTACCGGATGGCGAACGACATCCGGCTGCTGCAGCATGACCGGCAGGTGGAGGAGCCCTTTGAGGACAGCCAGATCGGCTCGTCCGCCATGGCCTACAAGCGCAACCCCATGCGCTGCGAGCGGATCTGCTCTCTGAGCCGCTATCTGATGGCGGACGCCATGAACGCGCCCATGACGGCGGCGGTGCAGTGGATGGAGCGGACGCTGGACGACTCCGCCAACCGGCGCATCTCCATGCCGGAGGGCTTCCTGTGCGCCGACGCGGTGCTGCGCCTATGCCAGAATGTGACGGCGGGGCTGCGGGTCAATGAGACGGTGGTGGAGCGGACGCTCCGGGAGTATCTGCCCTTTATGGCCACCGAGGATCTGATGATGGAGGCGGTGAAGCGGGGCGGGGACCGGCAGCAGCTCCACGAGATCATCCGCCGCCACTCCATGGCGGCCACGGCGCGGATGAAGGAGGGGGAGCCCTGCGACCTGCTGGATCGTCTGGCGGGGGATCCGGCCTTCGGGCTGACCCGTCAGGAGCTGGAAGCGCTGATGGAGCCCCGGCGCTATATCGGCCGCTGCCCCCAACAGGTGGCGCAGTTTCTGGACAGCTGCGCGCCGCTGCTGGCGCAGGCTGCCGCCGCCGACGGCGCGATCACTGTGTGAGCTTATTGTAAAAAGAGCCTCGCAGAGTTTGCCGCCTGCAGGCGGCAAAAAATTCAAATCATTTTCTCTCGCGACATGTGCGTGAGAGAAAATACTTCTCAGGCTGCAAGTGTG
>CAKTMQ010000013.1 GCA_934573945.1 uncultured Oscillospiraceae bacterium
TCCCATGGGCACCTCATAATAGGTGCCGTTCTTGATGGCGGTGATGGTCTGCCAGTTGGGATCCTCCGCCACGGTGGCGTAGATGCTGCCGGGAGCGAACAGGATCACATCCGGATTCCAGTTGAGAATCTGCTCCATATCCACCTCGTTGCCGGTGCCCTTGCTGGACGGCTCGTCCACCACGGCCAGGTTGTCGCTCAGCAGGTCGATGACCTCCGCATGATAGGAGCCCTTGGCGATCACGTTCAGACCGGCGTCGCCGCTGATGTACAGCAGCTTGGCCTTCTCTACGCCGTCCGTCAGCGCCGCCACGCGGTCATAGGTGCTGCGGCAGTAATCCGCCAGCGTCTTTGCCTCATCGGCCATACCCAGCAGGTCGCCCAGCATGGTATAGGTCTCGTCCATGGTGGACAGGGCGGCGTCGATGTGGACAAAGGGGATGCCCGTCTGCTCCTGCAGCCCGTCCAGCTCCTCCACGATGCTGCCCTTGGCCTCGCCCACGTCGATGACCACGTCGGGATCCGCCGTCAGCAGCGTCTCCAGGCTCAGCTCACCCTTGCCGCCGTACAGCTGACCCAGCAGGGGCAGGTTGTAGTAGGCGGTGTCCAGATAGGCCGCAGCGCTCTCGTCCCACGCGTTGGCGATGCCCACCAGCTTATCCGGCGCAAGGGCAAATACCACGATCTGCGCCAGAGGGCCGGACACGGCCACCTTTTCCATCTTGGCGGGCAGCGTGACCTCACGGCCTACGGAGTCGGTAAACGTCCGGGTCTCCGCCGGGGTCACCTCGTCGTCATCCGGCATCTCCGGCTGCACCGTCTGCTGGCCGCAGGCGGCCAGACTCAGAGTCATTGCCAGCGCCAGCAGCAGCGCCAGAATACTCTTCTTCACTTTCATCATCGATTCTCCTCTTGTTTTGGTATATCCCGCGCCTCCCAGCGCAGCAGGCCGAAGCGGCGGCTCTGGGGCAGGTAGAACGGAAAGTCCTCTCTGCCGGTGGCCGTCAGCCTGTCGCGCAGGAATGCGTCGGTAACGGCTTCATCATCGCCGGGTCGGCGATACAGCTCTAAGAAACGCCGGGCGTCT
The DNA here is from genome assembly GCA_934573945.1 of uncultured Oscillospiraceae bacterium. Classification (GTDB taxonomy): domain Bacteria; phylum Bacillota; class Clostridia; order Oscillospirales; family Oscillospiraceae; genus Vescimonas. The sequence continues at coordinate 1,087 of CAKTMQ010000013.1, forward strand.
TCCAGCGAGCGGAAGGGCTGTCCCATGGGCAGCTCCCACTCCTGCTTTGTAAAGGGGATCCCCAGCTGTGCCAGCTGCGCCGCGCCGCGGGGGTATCCGCCGTGGCGGATGGCCAGACGGGAGACGGAAAACCGGTGGCATCCGTCGTTGCGCATGATGGCCAGCACCGTGCCGCTGCACTGCGCCGCCGCCAGCGACAATATCTCCTCCATGTGGCCGAAGAAACAGAACACCATGGCATCATAGGGGCGCTGCGGCGGCAGACGGTGTATGTCGCCGCAGCGGATGGTGATGTTTTCCACACCCTGTCTGCGGCAGTTCTCCGCCAGCGCCGACAGTGCCGCATCGCTGACGTCCACCGCCGTCACCTGCCGGACATAGGGCGAGAGCGCCAGAGAGAGATGCCCCGTGCCGCAGCCCGCGTCACAGATATGGCCGCCGGCAGGCAGAAAGGGCGCCAGCAGCGCCGCCAGCCGGTCATGGAAATCGCCCCACGCGGCAGCGTCCTCCATAAAGCGCACCCGCTCATCATCCCATACAAACATCAGACGTCACCTCCTTCCACACGGGGGACGAGGATGCGTCCCGCCGCCGTCTCCAGAAAGTCCACCTCCACGCCGTACAGCTGCTTCATCAGCTGCGGCGTCAGCACCGTGGACGGCGTGCCAAGGGCTGCCGCAGCACCGTCATGCAGCGCCAGCAGCCGGTGGGCATAGGTCAGGGCGTGCTGGGGATTGTGGGTGCTGAGGATCACGGTATAGCCCCGCTGCGCCAGCTGCCGCACCAGCCGCAATATCCGCAGCTGATTGCCGTAGTCCAGTGCCGAGGTGGGCTCGTCCATCATCAGCACCTCCGCCTGCTGCGCCAGCGCCCGGGCGATCAGCACCAGCTGCTGCTCACCGCCGGAGAGATGGGAAAAATTCCGCTGCCGCAGCGCCGCGGCGCCCACCTGCTCCAGCGCTTCCTCCGCCCGGCGCAGCTGCTCCCGGCCGGGCTGCTGAAACGCACCAAGCTGCCGGGCGGTGCCCATCAGCACGGTATCCAGCACCGAATAGCCGAAGGTGGGCGGGTGGATCTGGGGGATATAGGCCACGCGTTGAGCCCGTTCCCGTGGCGGCAGCGCCGCCATGTCCTCTCCGTTCATGCTGATATGGCCGGAGGAAGGCGTTAATGTGCCTAAAATACACCGAAAAAGGGTGGTTTTGCCCACACCGTTCGGCCCCAGTACGGACAGCAGCTCACCGGGCTGCGCCGTGAAGGTCACATCCCGCAGCACCGATACGGCGCCGTAGGAAAAGGACAGATGCTCCACAGAAAGGCTCATAGCAGATGCTCCTTTCTGGTCATGAGATAGATAAAGAAGGGGGCACCCACAAAGGCCATCAGGATCCCGATGGGGATCTCCACCGCCAGCAGGTTCCGGGACACGTTGTCCACCAGCAGCAGAAAGATGGCGCCCAGCAGCATGGAGGCCGGCAGCAGCACCCGGCAGTTGCTGCCCACCAGCTTGCGGGTGAGGTGGGGGATCACCAGACCAACCCAGCCGATCATACCGCTGACGGCCACACTGGCCGCCGTCAGCACCGTGGCGCACAGGATCACCACCAGCCGCAGCGCCGTGGTGTTCACACCCATGGAGCGGGCTTCCTCCTCGCTGAGGGTCAGGAGATTGATGCGCCAGCGCAGCGCCAGCAGCGGCACCACGCCCAGCGCCATGGGGATCAGCGCCAGCAGCACGTCCTTCGTCCGGGTGCCGCTGAGACTGCCCATCAGCCAATAGGTGATGGCGGGCAGCTGGTTGGTGGGGTCAGCCACCAGCTTGATATAGGAGGTACCGGCGGAGAACAGCGACGAGATCATGATGCCCGACAGCAGCAGGTTCACCACCTGATTGCCCCGGATCCGGCGGGCAACGACATACACCAGCGCCACCGTGGCAAGGCTGGCGGCAAAGGCCAGCGCCGTGACGCCGAAGCGCTGCAGCCCCATCAGGATCGCCAGCGCTGCTCCGAAGCAGGCGCCGGAGGAGGCGCCCAGAATATCCGGCGCCGCCATGGGGTTGCGGAATACCGACTGATAGGCCGTACCGGCGGCGGACAGCGACGCCCCCACCAGACACGCCAGCAGAATACGGGGCAGCCGCACATTCAGCACCGCAATGGCCATATTGTCCGACCAGGTCTGCCGCACCGGAAACAGCCGGGACAGGAGGATGCGCACCACCTCCGGCAGCGGCACATCGTACCGTCCCCATACGAAGGAGAGCAGGAACAGCGCCAGCAGTGCCGCCGCCAGCGCCAGCAGCCACAGTGCGTCGTGCCGCCCGGCAGGATGGTCTTTTTTCATGGCGCCGTCTCCTTTCGTATAGCTTCCCAGTTTGGTCTATTATACCGCGTTATTCTTTCTCGTGCAACACGATTTGTCCGGCATCGTCGTTTTTTCATGCGACTATGGAAAATGCGGCGTTCACGAAACCGTGAACGCCGCAGGGAGCCTCTTATTTCAACGAAGCCGCCGGTATGTCCGGTGATGCAGACTGCCGGAGACCACTCGTCCCCGCAGCAGCTGCGCCAGCGCGGCAGCCTCTTCCGCCGCCGCATCGTCTTCTACCTTATTGATATACACCACGCCATCGTCGTATCCCTCCGCCCGCAGCACCTGCGCCGCCATGGCCGGTGTGACCGGGGCGGAGCTTGGCACGCCGCACAGAGCGGCATAGCGCTCCGGCCGATGGCAGACCTGGGCAACGGGCTTTCCGAAGCCGTCGGCGCCCACCACATAGACCACCGTACCGGCACAGGCGGGGATCACCGGCTCGTGGGGCGCGTGAGCTTTCAGCGGCAGGCGCTTGGAGCCGTCCGCCTCCACCAGCACATAATCCGCCAGCGATACCAGCGTCTCAAAGGACAGCGCCGGTGCGGCCAGCTTGCCCTCCTGATTGCGGCCGGCAGCGCATACCGCGCCGTGTGCCGCCAGTGCCGCCGCCAGCGACGCCGCGTCGTCACCGGGCAGCAGGGGATAGTCCGGCGGCACCTGAATATGGGTGGAGGTGGTGAGGATCACCGTGCCCCGGCGGCGCAGCTCCTCTGTCAGCGTATAGAGCAGTGTGGTCTTGCCGCCGCCGCCGATCAGGGCGGTGACGCCCGTTGTCACGCCCAGCAGGGGCGCGATGTCCATAGCCGCCGTCATAGTTCCTCCGGCACCCGCACCCAGCCGGTGGGCACGCCGTTTTCAAACGTCACCTGATAGCCCGTGCCGGCGGCGCGATACCAGTCCACCCGCAGGCCGCCGAACCAGGTCATCATGAACCCGGCGATGACGCCGCCGTGGATCACGCACACCGCGTCCTCCGGCTGTGCCAGCACGGTCTCCATGGCCGCCATGTTCCGCGCCATGGTCTGGGGGGCGCTCTCGCCGTTGGGGCAGGGGTTGTGCTCGCTGTCCTCCGCCCAGCGGCGGAAGGCAGGGTCGTCCCTCAGCTCCTCATAGCTGCGCATCTCAAAATCGCCGAAATCCATCTCCCGCAGCCCCGGCAGCCGGGTGTGAGGCACATCGCCGTAGATGGCCTGAAGCGTCTGCTCTGTCCGCAGCAGACCACTGGTAAAATACCGGGGCGCCGTGGGGTAGGCGGCGGCGTTGGCATGGAGCGCCGCCAGTGATTCCGGCAGTACCGGAATATCCGCCGCGCCGTAATACAGCTCCCGGAGGCTTCCCTCCGTCTGGCCGTGGCGCAGTAATGTCAGTTTCATTTCAGTTCCTCCGTCAATCCGCACAGTATCCTTGTCACATGCTTCGCCCGGCGCGCCAGCTGCTGGACAAGGGTGCCGTGGCGCTCACGCCACGCCCGCTCCTCGCCGTCCATGGGCACGATGCCGCCGCCCACCTCACGGGCGATGACCACCGCGTTTTCAAACAGCGGCAGATACCGTTCCACATCCGCCTCCCGGCGGCTCAGAGCTTCCAGATGCCAGTAGCAGCCCTTGCCGGGGACAGGATCCTCTGCCGCCAGATCGCACACATCGTCCATGGTCAGGCCGTAGTGTGCCAGCGCCCAGGTCAGCTTGCCCTGAAAGGCGCCGCCGATCACCAATTCCATCTTCTGTTCACCTCACCAATACCAGGATCGTCAGGCCGCACAGTTCGCCCAGCGTCAGGGCAAAGCCGGATATATCGCCGGACATACCGTCCAGCTGCCGGTAAGCGTACCACAGCGCCAGCGCGTAGCCCAGCGCCGATGCCAGCGGCGCAAAGCTGTGCCACAGCAGCAGCGGCGCCGCCACCGATGCCGCCAGCACCGCCGCCGGAAACGCCATACAGCCCACCGCCCGGTGGGACATGGCGGCATACTGGCTGCCGGTCATGGGGCGCAGCGTCAGCACCGCCAGGGACGCACAGCACCGGGCGGCCACCGGGATCAGCACCAGCGACGGCAGCCACACCGCTGCGCCCGCCATGGCCACGCTCCACTGGCACAGCGCCAGCAGCACCATGCAGATCACCGCGAAAGCGCCGCAGTGGGAGTCCTTCAATATCCGCTGCCGGACGGCCAGATCGCGGCGGCTGAGCACCGCGTCGCACACATCCATAAAGCCGTCCAGATGGAGAAAGCCGGTGGTCAGCCACGGGGCAGCGGCCACCAGCACCGCGCCCACCGGGGCGGGCAGAAAGCCTGCCAGATACGCGGCCAGCGCCCACACGCCGCCCACCACACCGCCTACCAGCGGCAGACAACAGAGCATCTTATCCCGGGCAGACTCCCGCCACAGCTTCAGCGGGCAGGGGATGGACAGAAACATCCCCCATGCCATGAAAAAGCCGTACACCCAGTCCATCAAAGCGGCCACGCTCCCTTCCACACGCGGGGCAGCCCCGCCGCCATATCGCACACCACGTCAAATTCCGCCGCCAGCGCACGGCACACGGCAGCCAGCCCCCGGACATAGATCTCCGTCCAGTCCTCATAATTCTCGCCGCCCCGCCACAGATCATCGCAGACGCAGACAAAGTGCGCCGGATGGCGGCTGACGGTCAGCAGCTCCGCCGCCACCCGTTCCGGCGCGGCAGCGTCGAAGGTAACGCCGAACATGGCCTCCGACAGAGCGGCGGTGACGCTGTCCAGCAGCACCGCGCCGCGCCTGTCAATATCCGGCAGGGCGGCGGGCAGGTCAACACTGCGCTCGAGGGTCTGAAAGCCCCAGCCGTCACGATCCGCGATGTGGCGGCGGATGCGGGCGTGATCCTCCCCGTCGCGGGGCGTCATGGTCGCCCAGTAGTACATCGGCGCAGCGCCTGCCAGATGGCGGCACAGATGCTGTGCCGCCGTGCTCTTGCCGCTCTTGCTGCCGCCGGTCAGTAAGATCCTCATACGCCCTTCACCGTAAAGCTGTCGCCTGCCCGGATGGGGGCGAGATAGTCGTCTACAATGGCCGCCTCGGAGAAGGTGGCCATCTGCCGCATCACGCCGCAGGCACCCTCCATGATCCGGAACAGCAGCGGACAGCCGCTGCCCTCGCCCAGCCGCATATCCAGCGCCAGACAGGGGGTCAGCGCCAGTGCCTGCGCTGCCATGCGGTAGCCCAGCTCATAGGACCGGTGGGACAAAAACAGGTAGTCCCGCACCGCCGGGCACAGCCGTACGGCGCACAGCGCCGCCGTGACGGAGATGTAGCCGTCCACCGCCGCGGCGATCCGCTCATGGGCACAGCCCAGAAACGCGCCGGTCATCGCGGCCAGATCCAACCCGCCCACCTTGTGCAGTACGTCCAGCACGTCGTCAGGGTCGGGGCGGTGCAGCGCCAGCGCCCGGTGCAGCACCTGCTTTTTGCGGGCAAAGCCCTCGTCGGTCAGCCCACCGCCCCGGCCGGTGACCGCTTCCACGTCCACCCCCAGCAGCACCGACAGCACGGCGGCGCTGGTGGTGGTATTGCCGATGCCCATCTCGCCCACGCCCAGTACGGAGATCCCGTCCTCGCGGGCTTTGGCGGCGGCCTCCATACCCGCCGCCATGGCGGTGAGCGCCTCGCTGCGGGTCATGGCCGGCTCCACGGCGATATTGCCCGTGCCGAAGCGCACCTTGCGGGGCAGGATCTCCGGGCAGGACACCGCCGCAGCAATGCCCACATCCACCACGGACACGTCATCGCCGTAGGTCTTTGCCAGCGCCGACATACCGGTCTTGCGGCGGGTCATGTTCACCGCCTGCTGCAGGGTCACCGACTGGGGGGCGCAGGAGACGCCCTCGGCCACCACGCCGTTGTCGGCGGCGAACACCGCCACGCGGCAGCACTCTATTGTGGGGCACACCTGTCCCGTGACGCCGGCGAGCCGGATGGCCATCTCCTCCAGCTGTCCCATGCTGCCGGGGGGCTTGGCCAGCTCCGCCTGACGGCGGCGGGCGGCGGACATGGCGGCCTCGTCCGCCGGGCGGACGGCCTGTATATAGGCTTGCAGCTCCTGTTGGGTCATGCTTCTTCCTCTCTCAGATAGCCCCGCTCCGCCAGCCATGCCAGCGACGGGGCACAGTCCATATTCTCCAGCGTACAAGTGGCGGCGGTACGGGTCAGCAGGGTATCCAGCACCGCTTCCATGGGGATCGTTCCCTCGCCCAGCGGCGCGTGAAGATCCCAGCCGCCGTCGTTATTATGCAGGTGCACATGGCGCAGCCACGGCGCCATGGGGGCGATCCAGTCCATCGGCGGCGTTTTGCTGACGGTGGTGTTGGCGTGCCCCACATCCAGACACAGCCCCAACCGGGGATCGTCCACCTGACGGACGATCTCCACCAGCATATCCGGCCCGGGATCCATCACGTTTTCCAGCGCGATCACCATCTCCGGCGGCACCTCCGCCAGAAATTCCCGCCAGAAACCCACCGACTGCTCCACAAACCACTCCGGAAAGTAGACAAATGGCACGAAGCCGTCATGGATCACCAGCCGGTCAACGTGCAGCCGCCGCGCCATGGCGATGGTCTGGCGGTAGCGCTCACGCGCCACCTCCCGCACACAGGGGTCGATGGCGCAGGGGTGCAGCTCGGCAAATGGCGCGTGGAGCCACAGGCGCGCAATGCCGTCAGCGGCGGCGCCGGCGGCAGCAAAGGACGCCCCGTCCTCCAGCTTCTCCGCCTGACAGAAATCCGTCAGCTCCAGCCCCAGACCGTGCCGCCGCGCCAGCTGCGACGCCCGGCTGTCGATGCCGGACAGATACAGCCTGCTGCTCAGTTCAGACCGCTGCACACCCATTTCCCCTTTCCTTTGCACTGTTTTTACGCCGATTATTATACACGCATTTTGTCATGAAGGCAATCACGATTCTGCGTTTTACAAATGGCATTTCATGTGTTATAGTGAGGATGCAGCTGGTTCGGATGTGCCAGCTGCCCCCAAAGTACTTTTCCATTGAGAGATCCCTCTCTCCGTGCCGTCGGCGCCATCCCCCTCTGGATGTGCCGGCGGCACTCTCCATTTATACAGATCGTGTAAAAGCGTCCCGGCCGTTGGCCGGGACGCTTTTATGCTTTTATTGTTGCCTGTCAATCCTTGAGGATCACCAGCTCCTCCTCGTCGATATGGCGGATGGTCTTTTTGCTGACGATCTCGTACATACAGGGCACTACGAACAGCGTCATCAGCGTGGCGTACAGCAAACCGCCGATGCACACCAGCGCCACCGGCTGGATCAGGGACGTACCGGCGTTTTTCGCCGTGGCGGTGACGATCAGACCCAGGATGGTGGTCAGGGATGTCATCAGGATCGGCCGCAGCCGGGTCACACCGGCGTCCACGATGGCCTCCCGGCGCTCCATGCCCGCTATGCGCTGCTGGTTGATGTAGTCCACCAGCACGATACCGTTGTTGACGATGATGCCCACCAGCATCACGAAACCGATAAGGGAGATGACGCTCAGCTCCGTACCGCTGAGCAGCAGCGCCAGGAAGCCGCCGGTAAAGGCCAGCGGAATGGTGAACATCACGATAAACGGCTCACGCAGGGACTGGAACTGCGCCACCATCACGAAGTACACCAGCAGGATGCCCAGCAGCAGCATCAGCAGCACCTGTCCCATGGCCTCCATGATGGCCTCGTTTTCGCCGTCGAAGGAGACGGTCACGCCCTCGGGCAGCTCCATGGCGTTGACCGCCGCGGTCACGTCGGAGGAGACCAGTGTCACGTTGCTGCCGTCAGCAATACCGGCGGTGACGGTGACGCAGCGGCGCTGCTGATCCCGGTTGATGGTGTTGAGGCTGACGGTCTTTTCCACCGTCGCCACATCCCGGAGCTGGAAAGCGGTGTCCGTGTCCGTCTCCGCCTCGCTGCCGGACAGCGCCGCAAGGGAGGAGGACGAGGAAGCGGACGATGTTCCGCCGCTCATGGCCGCGGTCATGGAGGAATCCGGGTCGATCTCCAGATCCAGCAGCGTTTCATAGGTCAGCTTGCTCTCGTCATCCTGCCGGATGACCAGCTGCATGGACTCGTTGTCCAGCACCATGTCCGTGCCGGAGGTGCTGGTGTTCAGGGCGGCGGCGATCTGCATATAGATCTGCGCCACCGTCATGCCGTGCTCCATGGCCTTGGTGCGGTCAATGGACACGTGGAGCGCCGACGCTGCCTCCTCCAGACCGTCGGACACGTCCACCGCGCCCTGCACCTGTTCGATGCGGGCGGCCACCGCCTTGGCGGTGGACTGCAGCGTCTCCATGTCCTCACAGTAGATCTTCAGGGACACGCCGTTGCCGGTGACATAGCTCATCATACTGGACATAACGTTCACCGCCGTGACCGTGCAGTCCATATCGGCGCACAGCGCCTCGATCTCCTTGCCGACGCTGTTGCCGGAGTGGTCGTCGGGCAGGGTGATATAGATGGTGGCGTCGTAAGCACCGGCGCCGCCGCTGCTCATCATGGTCAGCGCCGTCTGGGTCTCGATCATGGCGCCCACTGCGTCCACGCCCTCCACGGTCATGCAGCGGCGCGCCACCTCATCGGTATAGGCCACCGCCTCCTCGCGGGTGCAGTCCTCCGGCATGGCCACGGTGACGTTGATGCTGTTCATATCCATCTCCGGCATAAAGCTGAAGCCCCGGCTGACGGTGAGGATCCCGGTGAGGAGCAGCAGCGCCAGCGAACCGGCCAGCACCGCCGCCTTGTGATCCAGCGACCAGCGGATGGCCTTGCGGTAAGAGGGGTAGAGCTTATCCAGCAGTCCCGGCTTCTGTACCAGCGGACGCCGCAGCATACCGCTGGCCATGGCGGGCACCAGCGTCAGCGCCACCAGCAGACTGGCCAGCAGGGAATAGGTCATGGTCAGCGCCAGATCGGTGAACAGCTCCCGGGTCAGTCCCTCCACAAACACGATGGGGGCGAACACGCACACCGTGGTCAGGGTGCTGGCCGTGATGGCGCCCAGCACCTGCTGCGCGCCGGAGACGGCGGCCTGCACCACCGTGGCGCCCCGGGCACGGAGCCGGTAGATATTCTCGATGACCACCACGGAGTTATCCACCAGCATACCCACCGACACGGCAAGGCCGCTGAGGGAGATCATGTTGATGGTCACGCCGGTAAAGTACATCAGCACCACCGCAAAGATCACGCTGGTGGGGATGGAGATCAGGGTGATAAGGGTGGGGCGCCAGTCCCGCAGGAAGAGGAACAGCACCACCACGGAGAACAGCGCGCCCCACAGCAGGGACGAGAGGATGGTCTCCACGATCAGGTGGATATAGTCGCCCTGATCCATCAGGGGCTTGAAGCTCAGCCCCTCATACTGAGCGGTCAGCGTCTCCATCCGGGCGGTGATGTTGTCGGACACCTCCGCCGTGGCGTAGTTGGACTGCTTGTTGAAGGAGACGATGATGCCGTTTTCACCGTTCAGCTTGGCGTAGATCTCCTCGGAGTTGTCGGTGTAGAACACGGTGGCCACATCGCTCAGCCGGATCGGCTCCAGTCCGTCGATGCCCAGATCGAACAGCACCATGTCCGCCAGCTCGTCGCTGGTGCTGATCTCGTTGCCCACGGATACCATGTAGCTCACGCCGTCCTGATCGTCTATGTAGCCGGCGGGCATGGAGAAGTCCTGTGCCGTCAGCAGCTGCTGGATCATGGTCACGGACAGCATCCCGTTCAGATCCAGCTGCTCCAGCACCTGCTTGCGGGTGGCGGCCAGCTGCTGCTCGCCCTCCTCGATCTGCTGCAGCGCCAGCTTCAGCTGCACGTTGCCCTCGGTCATCAGCAGCACGCCGTCCATCACGGACTCCACGCCGCTGGAGATCTGCTCCTGCAGCCCGTCGTTGCGGTTGGGATCGTTGATGTAGTCCTCCATCTCGCCGATGACCCGCTCCATCTCGTCCAGCCCGTCCCGCAGCTGCTGCCGGGTGCGCTCCTCCACCAGCTGGGAGAGGGTCTTCATATCCCGGGCGATGTCCTGCGCCAGCGCCAGATTGGCCTGGGTCAGCGTCTCGTTTTCCGCCAGCGCCGCCGCCTTTTCCTCCTCGGTGGCCTCCTCGCTGGTCAGGATCTCATTGTTGGCGGCGATCCGATCGTTGTTGGCGGTCATCTCCGCCTCCGCGTCGGCAATGGCCTGCCGCAGCGCCTGCTCCTCCGGCGACAGCTCCGGTGAGGTGTTCAAGGCGTCCCGCAGGGCGTCCACCGCCTGATCCAGCGCGTCGGTGATGCCGTCGCCGATGCCGTCAGCCGCCTGCGCAATGCCGTCGTCCAGCGCCTTCTGCGCGTCCAGCACCTGCTGCTTGGCGCTGCTGAGCTGGCCGGAGACCTTGTTCAGTGCGTCGCCGGCCTTCTGGCGGATGGTCTCCGTCAGCGCCGCCAGCTTCTCCGCGTCCAGCACCACGTTCATCTGCCGATCCATGGTGCCGGTGATCTCCACACTGGCCACGCCGGTGATGCCTGTCAGCTTGTCAGCCAGCTCCTCCTCCACGAAGTCGCTCAGCTCACCCACGTCCATCTCGCTGCTGCTGATGGCTCCCACCATCACGGGGATCATGGAGGGATTCAGCTTCAGCATATAGGGCGTGGACACCGTGTCGTCCCAATCGCCCTGCAGTGAGGAGATCTTCTGCTGGATGTCGATGCCCAGTGAGTCCATGTTGGCATCGTCCTCAAACTCCAGCACCACCATGGAGACGCTGTTCTGGCTGGAGGAGGTGATGGATTTCAGCTGATCCAGCGTGGCCATGGACTTCTCCAGCGGTTTGGTGATCTCCTTTTCCACGCTCTCCGGACTGGCGCCGGGATCGCTGGTGACCAGGATCACATAGGGGTAGTCCATGTTGGGCATCAGATCCGGCGTCATCTTCAGATACGCCACGACGCCCAGCACCAGGATGGCCAGCACCACCACATACACGGTCAACGGTTTTTTTACACTAAAGCCAGGCACAAACGACTTCCTCTCTTCTGCGCACGGGGCGCGCTGCTTTTATACGGCTGCGGCGCGCTGCGCCGCTTTTTGACATTTTAGTCTACCACCTCTCGTTTTTCAAATCAATCGAAAAAGCGAAAAGTTCACGATTCCGTTACAAATACAGGGGGAACTCCGGCAAAACTCTGACATTCCCTGCCAAATAGTACGCGGCTCGAAACATTTTGGCGGCTGCCGAAGCAGCCGCCATAGAAAAGATATGTACGCCTGACGGCAGACCGTCAGGCCGGTGCGGCAGACATCACACCTCCACCCGGAAGTTGCCCTCCGCCGCCTGACACAGCTTGCGCTGCCGCTCGCGCCCCACCGCCTCCTGCAGCGAGACGATGATGGTGTTGGACACGAAGAAGCCGCGGGGCGTCAGCCGCCAGCCCCGCTCCGTCCGCTGCGCCAGACCGTGGGCGGCATATTGGGTCAGCAGCTCCTCCATAGGGCGGAACTTCTGGCGGAACTGCCGCTCGAAATAGGTTCTGTCGATGCCCTGCACCGTCCGCAGCGACAGCATGATGTACTCCAGATCACGATCCAGCAGCGGGATCTCCTCCATCTCCGACAGGCGCAGATCGCCGGCGATATAGGCGTCCAGATCCTTCTCGTAGGCAAAGCGGACACCGCCCAGATCCGAATGGGCGCCGGGGCCGAAGCCGGCGTACTCACTCAGCGTCCAGTATTTCAGGTTATGCCGGCTCTCAAAGCCGGGACGGGCAAAATTGGAGATCTCATACTGGGCATAGCCATGCTCCGCCAGATAGGACACCGTCCACAGGTACATATCCGCCTGGGCGTCGTCGTCCGGCAGCGGCAGCGTGTCCCGCTGCTGCCACAGGGGCGTGCCCTCCTCCAGTTTCAATCCATAGCAGCTGATGTGCTGCGGCTCCAGCGCCGCGGCGGCGCGCAGCGTCTCCTGCCAGGCGGCCATGGTCTGCCCGGGCAGGCCGTAGATCAGGTCGAGGCTCAGGTTCTCCAGCTTGGCCATCCGTGCCGCCGCCACCGCCTCCAGCACCTGTTCCCAGGTATGTATGCGGCCGATCTGCCGCAGCAGGTCGTCATCCGCCGCCTGCACGCCCAGCGAAAGCCGGTTGAAGCCGGCGCGCTGCAGGTTCCGCAGTGCCTTCCAGTCCCCGGCGCTGTCGGGATTGGCCTCCAGCGTGATCTCCGCCTGAGGGCTGACGTGAAACCGCTTTTTCACCGTTTTCAGCAGCCGGGTCAGCCGCTTTTCCCCCAGATAGCTGGGGGTGCCGCCGCCGAAATACACCGTGTCCACCGTATGGCCGGTGCAGCGGGGCGCCACCTCCTCCAGATGGCGGAGCAGCGCGGCGGTGTAGGCATCCATCTTCTCCTCGCTGTGGGGCAGGGAGTAAAAATCGCAGTAGGCACACTTGCTCTTGCAGAAGGGGATATGGAGATATAATCCCAGGGGTCGTTCCGTCATGTGTTGTCCTCCCTCTCATGCTGTACCATGGTGATGGCGCCGTAGAAGCAGTTCACCTTGCAGGAGCGGCAGCCGATACAGTTATCCACCTCCACGTCATAAAACCCGTCGGCGCGCTGGTACATACAGCTGACGGGACAGAACATGGCGCACCAACCGCAGCCGGTGCAGGCGACCGGATCGATAACGGCGTATTGCAGCGGCTTGCGGCCGAACAGATAGTAGTTGTCTGGCTTGCTCATACACACACCTCCTCCGGAAAAACTCTACCTATTATACCCCGGCGGCGGGATTTGCGCAATGCATGATTTTCCGCCGGACGGGAGATGCTAGCACCAGTGCGGCCGCCCCAGGCGGCCTTGCGGAAAGGAGAGGCGGACATGGATCTGTCACCCAAGCAATATCAGGACTTTCTCAAAAGCAAAAATCCCCCCTCGCCGGTGTGGAAAAATACCGCGCTGGCCTTTGTCACCGGCGGCGCCATCTGCTGTCTGGGGCAGGCGCTGCGCGACGGCTTTCTCCTGCTGGGGCTGGATCTGGAACAGGCGGGCACCGCCGCGTCCATCGCGCTGCTGTTCCTCTCGGCGCTGTTCACCGGATTGGGGCTGTACCACAAGCTGGCGCGGTACGCCGGTGCGGGCACGCTGGTACCCATCACCGGCTTTGCCAACTCCGTGGTGTCGCCGGCCATCGACTTCCGGGCGGAGGGCGTCATCACCGGCACCGCCGTGAAGATGTTCACCGTGGCCGGGCCGGTGATCGTGTTCGGCACCGCCGCCAGCGTGGTATACGGGCTGCTGCTTCTGCTGCTGACGTGAGAACTGCCGCCGCTCCCGTTAGCGGGAGCGGCGGCATCTTGTCAGTTCTGCTGGAAAATGCTCTCCGCATCCCGGAGGGGATAGCGCTCCAGCGTCTCGCCGGACAGCGCCGCATGGTGCAGATCCACCGCGCTGATCTGGCGGTTGTTGTAGGTGGTGTAATAGTAAATGCCCCGGTCGGCGTTCCAGCAGGAGGTGTAGATGGTGATCTCATAGGCGCCCTCGGACACCTCACAGCAGCCCCGCTGCTGTTCCACCGCACCAAGGATGTGGAAAAACTGTCCCACAGCGGCGGCCTCGTCCTCGCCGGACAGGGCGTTGAGCCGGGTGAAAGCCGCCCGGACAAACCGGGAGGCGGAGGACAGGTCGCCGGGCAGTCCCAGCCCGCCCATGCCCCGGCTGTAGGTGTACAGAGGCAGGCGCTCACAGAACCGGTTCTCCGGCTGACGGGGGGAGAGGTGCATATAGTTGTTGAGGTTGAACATCTGCTGGGGGAAGGGCGGGTTGTTGGTCAGCACGCCTACCGGGTTTTCATAGATGTGCAGGCCGTCGGCCACCGATTCCACCGTGATGGCGCCGGTGCGGTCGGCGATGAGCCAGTGGAGCTGCGCCGCCGGATACCCCTCGCCGAAGGGCGTGCCCGTCAGGTTGGTCTGGGTCAGCAGCGCCCGGGCTTCCGCCAGCGTGGCGCACTGGCACAGCACCCAGGGGATCAGCTCAAATTGCGCCGCGTTGTGCCGCTCCGGGCACAGCGGCGCATACACCGCGTTGCCCACAAAGTTCAGTCCGGCCATGCCCAGTCCCTTTTCGTTCACCGCGTCGTAGTAGAGGGGATAGCCCTGCGCCACGTGCGCCATGCCGATGATGGCATAGTGCTCCGCCGGTGTATCCGTGTGTCGGAAGGCCAGCGGGAAGCGGCGGGGCGTGACTACCACCTCTTCCCCATAGGAAAACTCATAATCCAGCGTGCGCCCCATATAGAAATCCCGGGGCTGATACGTTGCTGCCGTGCACATCAAAAACGCCTCCTGTCTCGTTTTGGCGGGGATCTGCCGCCAGTTTGCCCGTTTTTGGGCATTTTACCCTGACGGCGCGGAAAAGGCAAGGTTTTTTTCCACGGCATGAAATTTGCTGGTGCACAGGCGGCGGAAGTGTGGTACAATGGATGGGAAATTTCCGCAGGGGAGGAGACAGGCCATGTTTGACCGCGCATATCTGGAGATCACCGACGTGTGCAACCTCTCCTGCGCCTTCTGCCCCGGAACAGCGCGCCCGCCGCAGTTTATCACGCTGCCGGCCTTTTCCTGTCTGTCGGAAAAGCTGCGCTCCTGCACCGATTATCTCTATCTCCACGTGCTGGGGGAGCCGCTGCTCCACCCGGAGCTGGCGGACATCCTGCGCCGCTGCCGGCAGCTGGACTTCCGGGTCTGCGTTACCACCAACGGCACACTGCTGGCGGAAAAGCTGCCGGTGCTGCTGAGCAGTCCTGCGCTCCATAAGGTCAGCATCTCGCTGCATAGCTTTGAGGGCAACGGACGGGACGCAGGTCTGGCGGCGTATCTATCGCAGTGCTGGGACGCCTGTACCGCGCTGGCGGAGCAGGGCGTGCTCTGCGCCCTGCGGCTGTGGAACGGGGGCGGCGCCGACGCGCTGAACGGCGCCATCTGCCGCTGGCTGTCCGGCGTGCTGGGGCAGGACGTGACCGCGCTGCCGACGGATCGCAAGGGAAACCGGCGGCTGCGGAAGCACATCTATCTGGAGCCGGGCGAAAAATTCGACTGGCCGCATCCGGATGCGCCGGAACGGGGCACTCAGTTCTGCTATGGCCTGCGCCGCCAGATCGCCGTTTTGTGTGACGGCACGGTGGTGCCCTGCTGTCTGGACGGAGAAGGGCGCATGGCGCTGGGAAATCTGCTGGAGCAGGATCTGGCGGACATCCTGTCCTCCCCCCGCGCCAAAGCCATTGCCGACGGGTTTGCCCGCCGCCGCCCCGCAGAGGCGTTATGCCGCCGCTGCGGCTACGCACTGCGTTTTAACAGGTGAACACCATGGAGGAAAAGCTCTTGCGCCTGCGGCGGCTGCCTGCGCCGCTGCTGGCCTGGTACGATGAGAACCGCCGCCGTCTGCCGTGGCGGGAGCAGGTATCGCCCTACCGCACGTGGGTATCGGAGGTCATGCTGCAGCAGACCCGGGTACAGGCGGTGCTGCCCTATTTTCAGCGGTTCATGGAGGCAGCGCCCACAGCGGCGGCGCTGGCAGAACTGCCGGAGGAGACGCTGCTGCGCCTGTGGCAGGGACTGGGCTACTACAGCCGCGCCCGCAACCTGAAAAGAGCGGCGCAGACCATCATGGAGGACTTCGGCGGCCGGTTTCCCGACAGCTATGACGCACTGCGGACGCTGGCGGGTGTGGGAGACTACACAGCAGGCGCGATATTGTCCATCGCTTTCGGACAGCCGGTGCCTGCGGTGGACGGCAATGTGTTGCGTGTGGCGGCACGTATCACCGGCAGCAGGGAGAATGTGCTGGATCCCAAGGTGCGCGCCGCCTGCCGTGAACTGATGGCGGCGGTGATCCCCCATGACCGTCCGGGGGATTTTAATCAGGCGCTGATGGATCTGGGCGCCGGCGTCTGTCTGCCGGGCGGTGCGCCGCTGTGCGGCGAATGTCCTGCCCGCGCGTTCTGCGCCGCCTGTCAGGAGGGAACGCAGCGGCTGCTGCCGGTGCGGGAGAAAAAGCAGGCCAAACGGGAGCAGCAGCTGACGGTGTTCGTTCTCCGGCAGAACGGCTGCGTAGCGCTGCGCCGCCGTGACGACACGGGGCTTCTGGCGTCGCTGTGGGAGTATCCCCACGCCGACGGCGTACTGGACGAGACCGCCGCCGCTGCGTGGCTGGCGCAGCGGGGCGTCGCGGTAAAAAGCTGGGAGAAAACGGTCAGCGCTAAGCATGAGTTTACCCATCTGCGCTGGCGGATGACCGGATATATACTGACAGTGGAGGGCGACGGCGCACCGGACTGGGTCTGGGCGGATCATGACCGGCGGCAGCAGCTGGCGATCCCCTCCGCCTTTCAAAAATTTACACGGGAAGCAGAAGGAGAGTAAGAGATGGCACAGCTTTATTTCAAATACGGCGCCATGGGCTCCAGCAAGAGCGCCAATGCGTTGATGGCGCGGTTCAACTACGAGGAGCGGGGACAGGAGACACTGCTGGTCAAGCCCCAGCTGGACACGCGGGACGGCGACCATATGGTGTCCTCCCGCATCGGACTGAAGCACCCCTGCGTGTATTTCCACGAGATGCGCGCCATGTCCGACGAGACGCTGAAGCAGTACGCCTGCATCATCGTGGACGAGGCGCAGTTCCTGACACGGGACGAGGTCTATTATCTGGTGCATCTGGTGGACGACTGTGACATCCCCGTGCTCTGCTACGGCCTGCGCGCCGACTTCCGCGGTGAGCTGTTCCCCGGCAGCTACCATCTGCTGGTGCTGGCGGACAAGCTGGAGGAGGTCAAGACCATTTGCTGGTGCGGCAAAAAGGCAGCCTTCAATGCCCGCTTTGATGCCGACGGCCATGTGGTCAAGGAGGGCGAACAGGTGGTGCTGGGCGCCAACGACCAGTACATCGGGCTGTGCCGCCGTCACTGGATGGCCGGTGATCTGGGACCCGACTTCGATATTCAGAAGCGATGATCTGCACCCTGTGTCCCCGCCGCTGCGGGGCGGAGCGCACCGAAACGGACGGACACGGCTTCTGCGCCATGCCGGCGCAGCTGCGCGTTGCCCGGGCGGCACTGCACCTCTGGGAGGAGCCGCCCATCTCCGGTACCCGCGGCAGCGGCACCGTTTTTTTCTCCGGCTGCACGCTGCGCTGTGTCTACTGTCAGAACGGCAGCATCTCCGCCGGCGGCTTCGGCAAAAGTGTCACCACGACGCGGCTCCGCGCCATTTTTCAGGAGCTGATCGACGCCGGCGCCCACAATATCAATCTGGTGACGCCCACCCATTTCCTGCCCTGGATCCTGCCGGCGCTGGATCCGCCGCTGCCGGTACCCGTGGTCTATAACTGCGGCGGGTATGAATCGGTGGATACCCTGCGGCTGCTGGAGGGGAAAGCGGACGTCTACCTGCCGGATCTGAAATACGCCGACGGGGCGCTGGCGTCCCGGCTCTCCGCCGCGCCGGACTATTTTCCCGTGGCCACAGCCGCTATACGGGAGATGTACCGTCAGACGGGAGGCTATGTGCTGGAGGACGGCCTGCTCCGCCGCGGCGTCATCATCCGCCATCTGGTGCTGCCCGGACAGCAGGAAAACACCCGCCGCGTGATCGACTGGGTGTCGGAGAACTTCCGCCCGGGACAGGTGCTGTTCTCTCTGATGAGCCAGTACACCCCCCAGCCCGGCGCCGAGGGGCTCCTCGCCCGCCATGTGACCCGCGGGGAATACCGCGCCGCCGTCGATTATATGCACAACTGCGGCATCACCGACGGCTTTACCCAGGAGCGCACCGCGGCGCGGGAGGAGTATACGCCGCCCTTTGATCTGACCGGCGTTTAGGCTGTATTTTCCCCACAGGGAACGAAGGGAAGGTATCACTCGTTCCATACATTTAGTATTATTGTACAAAAATTTTCTGCTATTTTTGTAAGTTTTTATTGCAATTGCGGTGAGTCCGTGCTAAGATAGACCCATCAGAGGGGAGGGGCGTTCCCTCCGCAACCAAAGGAAAAGCAGGAGGTCTGTTATGAAGTATCCCACCACCGGTCAGGAAGTTTATGTGAGTCTGAATCTGTCCAACACCATGCTGACGGGCATCGGCAAGGGCACCATTACCCGGGAAGAGGTGTCTGTGGACTATCTGAAGGATCTGTTTGCCGAGCATGGCGTGATCGTCTCCGCCAAGCCGGAGCAGAAGCAGCTGATCCAGCTGGTCAACGAGCAGTATGACCTGGGGCTGGAGATCCCCGAGAAGCTGAAGCTGTTCCAGCTGAGTGAGCAGCACCGCCGTCTGGTGGTCATCAACGTCAGCGGCCTGCGCCGCAGCGGCGGTTCTCTGCTGCCCTCCTATACCGAGGAGGAGTTTGCCGAGGCCACCTTCTCCTTCGTGAAGTACTATGTCCAGAGTGAGCACTACGACGAGCTGAAGGCTCGGGTGAAGAAGCTGGAGTTCGAGCTGGAGCAGGAGCTGGCCTGGCGCAACCGCACCGACGAGGAGCAGCTGTAAAAATCGCTACAAAAGATCGCTTGCGGACAGCGAGCCCCGCAAAGCTGCTTAAATGCCACGATAAAAAGGAGTGACTGCTGTGCAGTCACTCCTTTTCCCTTTTTTCTTCAAGCGCCCTCATTGACAGTTCGCCAGCTAAACGAAGTAGTGCATCATTCATTGTGACTTCAGGCGATTTTCCCACGTTTTTACCGATCTTACTATAAAATTCATACAATATGTCATCCATCACCAGCGTTACTTTCTTCATATTTCAACTCCTTTTCTTTTCGCTGCCATCACTATAACACAAAATTCACCGTTAGTACAGCTACGTGGACTAATTATTTGCGTCTCTTGCCTATAATGAGCGTACATCTGCAAGGGGCGGTGATGGAGATGAAACTGAATCAAGCCGTCAGCCGCAGGCTGACAGAACTGCTGGCAGAAAAGCAGATGACACCGTATCAGCTGTACATCAAAAGCGGCGTGCCAAAGTCGACCATTGGCAATGTGATCAACTGCACTTATGATTCTGTAAAATTGCGGATACTGCACGAGCTTTGTCAGGGGCTTTCCATCGGCCTGGACGAGTTCTTTGCATCTCCCTTGTTCCACGAGGAGCAGCTGGAGCCATGATCTATAAAAGGAGTGACTGCCGGGCAGTCACTCCTTTTTATCGGAAGCAAGCGGAACGTGGCCGCTCCGCCGCAAACTTTCTGCAACAAATCACCCCTCTGCCGCGTATCCCTTTTGAAAGGAGGTGGCTGCCACGAACACTTTGTTGCGTACGGACAAAGATTTCGAAACGATCTATCAGCGCCATGTGGACACCCTGTACCGCGTGGCCTATTCCTTTATGAAAAACGGCGCGGACGCGGAGGACATGGTACAGGAAGCCTTTCTCCGGCTGCTCCGCAGCGGTGTGAGCTTTTCCACGGCGCAGCACGAGAAGGCGTGGCTGATCGTCACCGTGTCCAACCTGTGCAAAAGCGCTTTGCGAAGCCCGTGGCGAAGGCGTGAGAGCTTCGATTCCCTGACCGAGCCGCCCACCGTGGAGGATCCGGTTCCGGACGAAACGCTGCAGGCGGTACTGGATCTGCCGGAGGACTACAAACTGCCGGTCTACCTCTATTATTACGAGGGGTATCCCACCGCCGACATCGCCCGGATGCTGAAGGTAGCTCCCGCCACCGTCCGCAGCCGCCTGAACCGCGCCAGAAACAAACTGAAATTGACCTTGGGAGGTGATCTCCAATGAAGGGTAATGATATTTACCGGGCTTACGACGCCCTGCGGCCTGACGAGGCGGCCAGAGAGCGGATGCTGCGGAACATTCAGGCCGCCCGCCTGCATGAAGATCTCCGCCGGACACGCCGGTTTCGGGGCACCCTGCTGCTGGCAGCAGCGCTGGTGCTGGCGCTGATCACCACCGGCTTTGCCACAGAGTGGTTCGGTCTGGCCAGTCTGGGACAGCGGAAGGAGCCGTCAGACTGGGGCAGCGGTCAGGAGACCATGCTGCGCCTGCAGGGGTTGGCGGACAGCCCGGCCTGTCAGGCCGCCGAGGCATGGAACGACTGGTGCAGTACCTATGAGCCGGATCCGGAGGATCTCATCACACCGGACGCGCCCTACCGCTATTACGGCTGCCATACGGAGGAAATGATCCGGAAGCTGGATGAGCTGGCGGCGGAATACGGGCTCTCCCTGCTGCCGGGTGCGGCTTTCTTCCCGGAGGACGAAGCGGCGCTGCTGGCAAAAGAGGGGCTGACCGCATCGCTCCTGCGGGACACGGAGCGCGTCCAAAACCGTTATGAGGCCTCTTACGGCTACAGCGACGGCACCTTTGTCATGGACGGCACGGTGACCTTCACCGACGGCACGTGGCTGACGGAGCCGGTGCCCTACAAACTCTACCGCACCATGAAAAAAACCATGACCGTGGGGGAGCTGAATCTGGGGGATCTGGTAGTGTTTCCCTATGAGGACTGGCCTTACGGCAAATTGCTGCTGGCACTGGGCAATGACCGTGCGCTGATCGTGGCCGATCAGACGGACGCCTTTTTGGTGGTGGAGCTTCTGGGCACCTACTACGGTGACATAGAGGACGGAGAAGTCCACATGACCCGTGACCACATACAGGCCATTGCCGACAGCTTTTCCCTTGCCCCATCGGATAAATAAGTAAGAAAGCCTCGCAGAGTTTGCCGCCTGCAGGCGACAAAAACTTTAAATCATTCTCAAAAAAGCCTGTCAGGTATGACCTGACAGGCTTTCTTTTTTCTATTATTCCTTTATTCCTTGACCTCGTTGAACACCTCGGCCATGTCCATGTCGTACATATGCCGCAGCATACGGGTGACCATATTGCTGTAACCCCACTCGTTGTCGTACCAGGCGATGAGCTTGACAAAGTCCTGATCCAGCATGATGCCGGCGGTCTCATCAAATACACAGGGGCAGGGATTGCCGATCATATCGGTGGATACCACCTGATCCCGGGTATAGCCGATGATCCCCTTCATATAGGTCTCAGAGGCGTGGAGGACCTCATAGCAGATGTCGGCATAGGAGGCGCTGGTGCTGAGCCGGGCGGTGAGATCCACCACGGACACGTCCGCCGTGGGGACGCGGAAGGCCATACCGGTCATCTTGCCCTTCAGGGACGGGATCACACGGCCCACCGCCTTGGCGGCGCCGGTGGAGGTGGGGATGATGTTGTTGAGGATGGAACGACCGGTGCGCCAGTCGCTGCCGCCGCGGCTGTCCACCGCCTTCTGCTTGGCGGTGGATGCGTGGATGGTGGACATCAGGGACTGCTCGATACCAAAGGTCTTGTGGATCACGTAGGCCAGCGGCGCCAGGCAGTTGGTGGTGCAGCTGGCGTTGGAGACCACCTTCATATCGGGGCGGTACTCGTCGCTGTTGACGCCGTAGACAAAGGTGGGGGTGGCGTCGTCCTTGGCGGGGGCGGTGAGGAT
>CAKTMQ010000014.1 GCA_934573945.1 uncultured Oscillospiraceae bacterium
CCTTCCATCACGGCTACGCAGGAATTGGTCGTACCAAGGTCGATACCGATAACTTTAGACATAATGATTGCCTCCTGAAAGATATATAAATTTTCTTATTTTTCCTTATGAAATGGATCGTCCGGCTCAGCAGGGACGGTCAGGCATGACCAGCGCCGCAATGATATACGCCAGCACACCGCTGCCGCCCAGCGCACAGAACACCACCCAACCCAGACGCACCAGCGTGGAGTCGATGTCGAAATACTCTGCGATGCCGCCGCACACACCGGCCAGCTTCTTGTCCGTACTGCTCTTATACAGCTTCTTGCCTGTCATTGTAAAGCTCCTTTCAGTTTGCCACCTTGACCATGGCAAAACGTAAAACCTTGTCGCCGATCATAAAGCCCTTCTGGAACACCTCGACCACCGTATTTTCCCCGGCGGCCTCGTCCTCGATGTGCATCACGGCGTTGTGCTTCTCGGGGTCAAAGGGCTGACCCAGCGCCTCGATCTCCGTCACGCCCAGCTTGCCCAGCACCTCGCCGAACTGCCGCAGGATCAGCTCCAGACCCTGCAGGTGGACGTCGTTTTCGTCGTATTGGGCAATGCCCCGCTCCAGATTGTCATAGACCGCCAGAAACGGCTTGACGGTGTCCGCCTTGGCGTCGCCGTAAGCGTTCTCCTTCTCCTTGGCGGTGCGCTTGCGGTAGTTGTCGTACTCCGCCGCCAGACGCAGATACTTGTCGTTGACGTCGGACACCAGCTTGGCCAGTCCCTCCATCTTCTCCATCTGCTCTGCCGTCACGGTAAAGGTCGTTTCCGCCTCCGGCGCGGCCTCGGTCTCTTCCGCCGCAGGTACGGTGGTGGTCTCCTCCGGATTCTCCTGGGCGGGCATATCCTTTTTCTTCTTGTCACTCATGGTATCTCATTCTCCTTTGGGGGAAGCTGATGCTTTCCAAACATACGGGTCAGGCTCTCGGCAAAGTAGCTCAGCCGGGCGGCCACGGTGGCATAATCCATCCGGGTGGGGCCGACCACACCCACAAGCCCACGCATACCGTCGCCGATGTCGTAGCTGGCTACGACCACGCTGCTCTCCTTCAGGGCATCGTTCACGTTCTCCGGACCGATGAGGATCTGCATGGACTGGTCGCCGGCGGGCACCGGCAGCTGCTCCTTGCTGTCCACCATGAAGTGCATCAGCTCGTGCGCCTTGTCGATGTCCCGGAACTCCGGGAATTTCAGCAGCTGGCTGGCGCCGTTGGTAAATACCTCGTTCTGTCGGGCGTCCCGCAGCAGCTCTGCGGCGTAATCCACCACCTGATTGAGCAGCAAAAACCACTCGCCGCTGACCTGATCCGACAGGTTCATCAGATGGGCATTCATCTCCTCGGCAGTCACGCCGGTGAAATGGGTATTAAGCAGGTGGCTGATCTCCGGCAGCGCCGCAGCCTCCAGCGGCAGACGCAAATGCAGCAGCTGGCTCTTCACGCGGCTGTCGGACAGCATCACCACCGCGATCACGGAGGCGCTGTCCACCGCGATCAGTTCAAAGCGCCGCACCGCTGTGTCTGCGGTGTGATCTGCCACGGCGTAGGTGGGGTAGTCCACAAAGGAGGAGACCATCTGTCCTGTCTTGGCGATCACCTGGTCGGTGCCTTTCAGTTCCTGCCGCAGCGTGTCGTTGATTTGAGCGGCCTCCTCGGCGGAGATGGGCTTGCGCTCCATCAGCTCATTGACGTACAGTCGGTACCCCTGCGGGGAGGGAATACGTCCGGCGCTGGTGTGGGGCTGCTCCAGATAGCCCATGTCGCTCAGCTCGGCCAGTTCGTTCCGCACGGTGGCGGAGCTGACCTTTTCCGGCATCCGCTCGGCGATAGCCTTGGAGCCCAGCGGTTCGGCGGTGTCGATATAGCTCTCCACCACGATCTTCAATATTTGCTTTTTCCGCGGTGTCAGTTCCATATCATTTCTCCGTTTAGCACTCGCATTATCTGAGTGCTAAATCAGTGTACCACCACCGGCAGGGAATGTCAAGAGCCGCAGAGTTGAATTATTTGTAAACAAAAGGCCGCCAGCGCCATGTGTCCGGGCGCTTTTATCAAAAAAAGAGGATAGCCTCTTTTTGGCGTGTTAAAAAAGTATCGCAGAGTTTGCCGTCCGCAGGCGGCAAGCCTTTTACCGGAAAACCCACAGGTTTTTCGGCAGTCTCAAAAGACCGCCGGCGTGCTGCGCCGGCGGTCTTTTTCGTTCGGTTTTGATTTGTCAGTCGATAGTACGGGCAAAGTGGATGCCCGATTTCTGCATATGTACATCCAGCCGGACACGGTCGCCCCGGATATAGCTGCGGGTGTACTCGTAAACCCGGCCATCCTCGGTACGGGTGCGGCGCTGGTGGTAGAAAGCACAGCTGTCCGGCTCCACCCCCAGCAGCCCGGCGCTGGTGCCGTCCAGCTTCACCGCCTCGTAGCTCTCCTCGGCGGCAAAGGGGGTGATGCCCACATGGTACAACAGGGAGTAAAAGCTGTGGGTCTGCACCATGTCCCGGGTCAGGTTGGGGTAGATATACTGGGGATAGTAGCTGGTCTCCAGGATCAGCGGTTCGCCGTCCACATTGCGGATACGGGTAAAGCAGTATACCGGCGTCCCCTCCCGCAGCTCCATCTTCTCGCAGACAATGGGCGACGGAGTGGTGATTTGAAAGTCCACCAGTGTGCTGCTGGGCTCCTTGCCCATGGAGGAGACCTCCGTGGTGAAAGAGTAGCGCACGCCCCGGCGGTTGGTGGAGGGGTCTGCCACAAAGGTGCCCCGTCCCCGCTTGCGCACCACCAGCCCCTCGTCCTCCAGCTCACCGATGGCCTGCCGGACGGTGTTGCGGCTGATATTCAATGACCGGCACAGCTCCGCTTCACTGGGCAGCAGATCGCCCACAGCCAGCACGCCGGTGGAGATGTTGCGTTTGATGATGCCCACCAACTGGGCATACAGGGAGATGTCGCTGTCCAGCGACAGGGTCGCATTTAAAAGTGCGTTGCTTTCCATGACGGGTGTTCCTTTCCTATGCGCACGCAGCGCTTGTACCTATTGTACCATACATTCCCTGAAAAGAAAAGAGGCTTTTTATGGAAAACCGTTACGCCTTGCAGCTATTTCGGCGCAGTGGTACGGAACCCGCCCGCCATTCAGGGGATAGGAAAAAAGCCGCCGTAGCTGGCGGCCTTTTTCCTGGAACAAAAAAGAAGAAAAACTTGAAAGATTAAGAATAGGGTCAAATAAGAGGAGGGAATATCGTTTACTTGTGATCTACCGCGTACATACGCTCGATCAGGCACAGCAGCTTGTCGGAGTAGCCGATCTCGTTGTCGTACCAGCTGACCACCTTCACAAAAGTATCGGTCAGCGCAATGCCGGCCTTGGCGTCGAAGATGGAGGTGTGGGTATTGCCCAGGAAATCGGAGGACACAACGGCCTCGTCGGTGTAGTCCAGAATACCCTTCAGTTCATTCTCGCTGGCCTTCTTCATGGCGGCGCAGATCTCGTCATAGGTGGCGGGCTTGCACAGGTTCACGGTCAGATCCACCACAGACACATCCAGCGTAGGCACACGCATGGACATACCGGTCAGCTTGCCGTTCAGGGCGGGGATCACCTTGCCCACAGCCTTGGCGGCGCCGGTGGAGCTGGGGATGATGTTGCCGGAGGCGGCACGGCCGCCGCGCCAGTCCTTCACGGACACGCCGTCCACGGTCTTCTGGGTGGCAGTGGTGGAGTGCACGGTGGTCATCAGACCGTCGGCGATGCCGAAGTTATCGTGCAGCACCTTGGCGATAGGCGCCAGGCAGTTGGTGGTGCAGCTGGCATTGGAGACGAACTGCATATCGCTGGTATAGGTGTCGTCGTTGACGCCCACCACGAACATGGGGGTGTCGTCCTTGGAGGGGGCGGACATCACTACGTGCTTGGCGCCTGCGGCAATATGACCGGCGGACTTCTCCTTGGTCAGGAACAGACCGGTGGACTCGATGACATACTCGGCGCCCACCTTTGCCCAGGGCAGGGCAGCGGGGTCACGCTCGGCGAACACGGGGATCGCCTTGCCGTTGACCACGATGTTGCTGCCGTCGGCGTGAACGTCGCCGGCAAATCTGCCGTGCATCGTGTCGTACTTCACCATATATGCCAAATAGTCGGCGGGGCACAGATCATTAATGCCCACGATCTCGATCTCAGGATGAGACAGGGAGCAGCGCAGAACCATACGGCCGATACGGCCAAAACCATTGATGCCAACTTTAATGCTCATAAATAAAAACTTCCTTCCCGATGGAATATATCAAACATATGGTATGTTTAGAATTATATGCAATTCCTCTCGAAAATGCAAGCCTATTTTCAAAAAATTCTCGACAAAATTCGACAAAGTTCGGCAAAATCCTTGTAATTTTCTGGTCATCTTGGTATCATATGGCTGTCAAGCCGTCATTTGGCGGGAATGACCCTTTGGCAGAGGGAAAAAATGAATGCAGAAAAGAGGTGCGGGCGTGGCAGATTTCCGGGAAGAAGAGCGTCAGATCCTGGGCAGCGTGCTGCCCAATGTGGCGGCGGCACTGCGCACGCCGCTGAACAATCTGCATATGGCGGCGGAGCGTATCGCCCGCCAGCTGCCGGACGACGGCCTGGAGGGCGCTGTGCTGCAGCAGAGCTATCATCGCCTGCTGCGTCTGGTGAGCAATCTGTCCATGGGGCCGGAGCTTCTGTCGGAGCAGCCCTTCCAGCTCCAGAATCTGGAGCTGGTGGCCTGGCTGGGAGACCTCTGCCAACAGGCAGCCTCTGCTGCCGATGCGCTGGGCATCGGCCTGTCCTTTACCTGCCGTGAGCGCTATCTGGTGGCGGCGGTGCACCGTGAGTATCTGGAGCGGCTGGTGTGGAACCTGCTGAGCAATGCCCTGAAGTTCACGCCTCCGGACGGCAGCATCACCGTGACGCTGGCGGAAAAGGCGGGACAGCTGCTGCTGTCGGTACAGGATACCGGCTGCGGCATTTCGTCGGAGCATCTGGAGACACTGTTCCACCGCTGGTCACAGCGTGACCGGATGGAACCGCCTTCTCACGGCATAGGGCTGGGATTGCTGATCTGCCGCCGCGTGGCAGAGGGGCACGGCGGACGGCTGCTGCTGGAGAGTCGGGAGGGTGTGGGCACACTGGTGCGCGTGTCGCTGCCCCACGTGCGGCGGGACGGACAGGTGCGGGATCTGCGCACCGACTATGCCGGCGGCTTTTCCCATGTGATGATGGAGCTGAGCGACGCCTTGCCTTATCAGGCGTTTTACCGGCTTTATCTGGATTGAACATATACCATATAGATTTTACTTGACCCCGACGCAAGTCGGGGTTACACTTTGTCTATCAGTTTATCCAACAAGACAGCGAGGTACACCTATGGAGCAAAATAAGGGCAAACGGGTGCTGGTGGCCATGTCCGGCGGCGTGGACAGCTCCGCCGCAGCGCTGCTGCTGCGGCAGCAGGGCTATGAGTGCGACGGCGCCATGCTCAAGCTGATCCACAGCGAGAGCCGCTGCTGCAGCGCCGACGACGCGGAGGACGCCCGGGCGGTGGCCTATCGGCTGGGCATGAAGTTCTATGTATTCAATGAGACGGCGGCCTTCCGCCGGGATGTGATGGATCATTTTGTGGCGGAGTACTGCGCCGGCCGCACGCCCAACCCCTGCATCGACTGCAACCGTTGCCTGAAGTTCGGGGCACTGCTGGATCGGGCGGTGACGCTGGGCTACGACTATATCGCCACCGGACACTATGCCCGGGTGGTATACGATGCCCCCGCAGCACGCTACCGCCTGCTGCGGGGACGGGATCACCGCAAGGACCAGAGCTACGTGCTCTACCAGCTGACCCAGTACCAGCTGTCCCACCTGCTGCTGCCGGTAGGCGACTTCGATAAGGAGACGATCCGGGATGATGCCCGTCGGGCGGGACTGGTCAACGCGGACAAGGCCGACAGCCAGGACATCTGCTTTGTGCCGGACGGCGACTATGTGTCCTTCCTGCTCCGGCAGGGCGTGACACTGGATCCGGGTGATTTTGTGGATGAAAACGGCCGTGTGCTGGGACGGCATCGTGGTCTCCCTTGCTACACCATCGGCCAGGGCAAAGGGTTGGGCATCGCGCTGGGACGCCACGTCTATGTGCTGTCCAAGAACGGGGCGGACAATACGGTGACGCTGGGCGACAACGACCGGCTCTTCCGCCGGGAGCTGACCGCCTGTCGGGTCAACTGGATCGCGGGGGCGCCGCCTGCGGCGCCGCTGCGGTGTACCGCCAAGACGCGCTACAGCCAGCGGGAGGCGGCGGCGTGGGCAGAGCCGCTGCCGGACGGACGGCTGCGCCTGACCTTTGACGAGTCCCAGCGCGCCATCACCGCCGGACAGGCCGCCGTGCTCTACGACGGCGACGAGGTGCTGGGCGGCGGCACCATCGAATAAGAACACAGGGCGAGGCCGTCGGATGACGGCCTCGCCCTGCTGCAAACTGAAAAGCCAGTGCCGCAGGCACTGGCTTTTGCCATATCGATCTGTTGTATGCGCGGGGATGCTTACTCGCCCAGCTGATGCTCTACCAGTTCGCTCAGTGCATCCACAGCGGCGATCTCATCGCTGCCATCGGCGATCAGGGTGATCACGGTGCCCTTCACGATGCCCAGGCTCAATACGCCCAGCAGGCTCTTGGCGTTGACGCGGCGCTCCTCCTTTTCCACCCAGATGCCGCTCTTGAACTCGTTGGCTTTCTGAATGAAATATGTGGCAGGTCTGGCGTGCAGGCCGACCTCGTTGCTGACGGTAACTTCCTTAGTATACATGATCCGCTCTCCTCCATGTCGGTATCTCGGCTCATGTGCCGATAGTCTATTCTTATTATATAGCGTAAGGCAACAATAATGCAATAGCCATTCCCACAAAAATAAGGGAGGCAGACTTTGAAAAAGCATGGAAAATCTGTCACATTCCACAAGCCGCCTTACTTCAGCTCCACCACGGTCACACCGGCCTCGCCCTCACCGTAGCGTCCCAGCCGGAAGGATTTGACAGCGCGGCTGCGCTTGAGCATCTCGTGCACCGCCTTGCGCAGCGCGCCGGTACCCTTGCCGTGGATGATGGTCACAGTGCCCAGTTTGGCCATCACCGCGGCGTCCAGATAGTTCTCCACCACGCTCTCCGCTTCCAGCGTCTCCATGCCGCGGATGTCCAGCTCCGACGCCGCCCGTGCCGCCAGCTGCAGCTGGGGAGAGACCTGCTTTTTCTGGGCGGCAGCCGCCTGCTTTTTCCGCTTCTCGATCTCCTCCGCCGCCTCCAGCAGCCGCACCTGCTCCTGCTTCACAGTCATCTTCATCTTGCCGGCCTGCAGCAGCAGCGAGCCGTCGTTGTTCACATTCAGCACCGAGGCCGCTGTCCGCACGCCGTTCAGCTCCACCAGATCACCCGCTGTGATGGGACGGCTGGCCTTGGGTGCCTCCGGCTCCTCATCGCGGCTGTTGAGCAGCGCCTGCGCTGCCTTCAGATCATGGCGGATGGACGCCTTGGCGTCGTTGACCTGCTGGAAATTGGCGGCGCTGCGGGTCTGCTGCTTACGCAGCTCCTCCAGCTGGGCAAAGATCTCCTCGGTTTTCTGCTGCGCCTCCCGCACGATGCGGCGTGCCTCCGCCTCACCCTTGGAGCGGGCGTTCTCCTTGGCCTTTTCCATCTGCTCCCGGAATACCCGTGCCTTGCGGGCATCCTCCTCCCGCTGCCGCCACAAGCGGTCGGCCTCAGTCTGAGCCTTCTCCAGCCGCTGCCGTTTCTCCTCCAGCTGCGCCAGCACGTCCTCAAAGCGCACCGACTCGCTGTCCATCTGCGCCTTGGCGTCGGCGATCACGCTCTCGTCCAGCCCCAGCCGACGGGAGATGGCAAAGGCGTTGGACTTCCCGGGAATGCCCACCAGCAGCCGGTAGGTAGGCCGCAGGGTCTGTACATCGAATTCGCAGCTGGCGTTCTCCACCCCCGCCGTGGTCATGGCAAAGGTCTTCAGCTCCGCATAGTGGGTGGTGGCGGCGATCAGCGCCCCCTTGGAACGGGCGTGCTGGATAATGGCGATGGCCAGCGCCGCGCCCTCCACCGGATCGGTGCCCGCGCCCAGCTCATCGAAGAGAATCAGGCTGTCTCCGTCTGCCTGCCGCAGGATCTCCACCGTGTTGGACATATGGGCAGAGAAAGTGGACAGGCTCTGCTCGATGGACTGCTCGTCGCCCACGTCCGCCAGGATCCGCTCAAATACCCGCACCGTGGAGCCGCTGTCGGCGGGAATGTGCAGGCCGCACTGCGCCATCAGGCACAGCAGCCCCAGTGTTTTCAGCGTCACGGTCTTGCCGCCGGTGTTGGGGCCGGTGATCACCAGCGTGTCGTAATCGCCGCCCAGCTCCACCGTCACCGGTACGGCCTTGGCGCGATCCAGCAGCGGGTGCCGCGCCCGTTTCAGGGCGATGGCGCCCCGGCGTACCACCTCCGGACGGCTGGCGTCCATGGTATAGCTCAGCTGCGCCCGGGCGAAGATCATGTCCAGATGCACCAGCATATCATAATCGAAGAGGATGTACTCCATGGCATCGGCGCACTGGGCGGACAGCTCCCGCAGGATGCGCTCGATTTCCTTTTCCTCCCGTGCCTCCAGCTCCTTCAGTTCGTTGTTGGCCTGCACCACGCCCATGGGCTCCACGAACAGCGTGGCGCCGGAGGAGGAGATGTCATGTACCAGACCGGGAATACTGCCCTTGCACTCCGCCTTCACCGGCACCACGAACCGGCCGTCCCGCTGGGTGATCAGCGCCTCCTGCAGCACCTTGGCGTAGGAGGGGGAGGAGATGATCTTCTGCAGGATCTGCCGCCCCTTGGAAGCGGCAATGCGCATCTTCCGCCGGATGTCGCCCAGCTCAGCGCTGGCGCTGTCGGCGATGGTCTCCTCGTCCAGGATCGCGCCGTGGATCCGATCCTCCAGATACTTGTTGGTGTGCAGCGCGCTGAAAAAGCGGTCGATGGCGGTGGCCTCGCCCCGACGCTCGGCGTCGTACTCGCTGACCCGCCGCGCCGCCGTCAGAAGCCCTGCGATGTGCAGCAGCTCCCGGGTGTTGAGCATACCACCCCGGTCTGCCCGCGCCAGAGGCTCCGACACATCCCGTACCCCGGTAAAGCTGGGAGAGCCGTACAGCCCCAGCCGCTCCTTGGCGGCGTCGGTCTCGTCCAGCAGCCGCAGAACGTCCTCCCGCTCCGTGGCGGGTGTGATACGGCGGCATCGCTCCCGCGCCGCCTCGCTGACCGCCTTGGCCGACAGCATTTCCAGCACGGCCGGCAGCTCCAGCGTCCGTATGGATTTTTCAAACAGTTCACTCATATGTCTTTGTCCTCTAAAGCAGGCGCAAGCGCCTTGTAATAGTCCAGTGTCCGAAAGCCCCGCTCCAGCTGCACGGCGCAGAATGCCTCCGCCGCCTGATCCAGCATCCGCAGCGCCGGCCATTCCAGCGAAAAGCTGTATAGCCGCCGTGGCGGGCAATAGAGAATGTACCGCAGCGCCTGTATGGCGCCGGCGGTCAGCGGCAGGCTCAGCCCGCCGGCAGTGCGGCAGCTGCCGCACCGCAGTACGCCCTGCAGCACGTCCAGCATGGGCGCTTCCGGCATCTCCCGTCCGCAGACGGCGCAGCCGTCCAGCAGCGGCGCGAATCCGGCGTCCGCCAGCAGCCGCCACACAAAGGCGGTCTTGACCCGCAGCGCCGGCTTGTCCAGTGTCCCCAGCGCGTACAGCGCGTTGAGCAGCAGCGGCAGGATCTCCGCCGCCGCCATGGCGTCCTGACATACCGCCTCCGTCAGCTCGGCGAAATAGGCGGCCAGCGCCAGCTTTTCAATGTCCTGCCGCACGCCGTCGAACAGCTCCATGGTGTTGGCCTCGGAGAGATAGTACCACTCCCCTTTCCGGCTGAGGGTCATCTCATCATAGGCCAGCAGCTGGCAGGCGGCGGTGTATTTGCTGCGGCGGCTGCGGGCGCCCTTGGCGATCACGCTGATACGCCCCAGCTCCGGTGTCAGCACCGTCAGGATCTTGTCCGATTCCTTGGTCTCCGTTTCCCGCAGGACGAGTCCTGCCGTCACGAATTTTCCGTTGTCCACGTCTCCTCCTCCGGCGGTGTGTCTCTGGCCATCAGATAGGCCTCCGGCGCGCCGGTGTCCCAGAACAGCTCCCAGTAATCCATGATCTGCCTCACCTCATGACATAGCTTGCCATGACCGGCGGGCATTTATGGCTGGTAAAAAGCTGCAAATATGCCGCTTATTCCTCGTTATACCCCTGACTTCTGATAAAGTTCACATTGTCACGCCAGTTTGCCCGGCTCCATGGGATGGAGCCGGGATCCCATTGATCTGCTGAACGGCGGAAATGAATTCCGCCTTGCAGAATTCTTCGAATTCACGCCGTTGGCGGCTCGCCTGCGCTCGCAGGAAAACCGGCCGCAGGTGTGTGCCCGACCGGCACTTATTCCTCGTTATACCCCTGACTTCTGATAAAGTTCACATTATCACGCCAGTTTTCCTTGACCTTGACCCAGGTCTCCATATACACCTTGGCGCCCATGAACTTTTCAATATCCTGCCGCGCCAGTGAGCTGATCTTCTTCATCATGTCGCCGTGCTTGCCGATGATGATGCCCTTGTGGCTGGCCTTTTCGCAGTAGATGGTCACGTCCAGATCGATGATGCCGCTCTCCCGCTCGGAGAACCGCGTCACCTCCACCGCTGTGCCGTGGGGGATCTCCTTGTCCAGACACAGCAGCATCTTTTCCCGCACGATCTCGGCGCACACCTGCGCGTCGGGCTGGTCGGTGGTCATGCCGTCGGGGAACAGCTGCGGCCCGGGCTGGGCATATTTCTCCAGCTGCGCCAGCAGCTCCTCCAGACCGTCGCCGGTGCGGGCGGAGACGGGGATGATGGCGTCAAAGCCGTCGAATACCTCGCTGTAGGCGGCGATCACCGCCAGCAAGTCCTCTTTCTTCTCCACGGTGTCGATCTTGTTGATGCACAGCACCACCGGCAGCTGCTCCTCCTGGATGCGCCGCAGCAGGATCCGCTCCGGCTCCCCCACATGGGCGATGGGCTCCACCAGCAGCAGCGCGCATTCCACGGCGCTCAGGCTTTCCCGCACCACCTTTACCATGTAGTCGCCCAGACGGCTCCGGGGCTTGTGCAGACCCGGCGTGTCCAGCAGCACGAACTGGGTGTCGTCCCGGTTCACCACGCCGTAGATCCGGTTGCGGGTGGTCTGGGGCTTCTTGGATACGATGGCGATCTTCTCCCCCACCAGCGCGTTGGTCAGGCTGGACTTGCCCACATTGGGTCGTCCGCACACGGTGATCATAGCTGTTTTCGTAATGCTCATCAGGTGATCCTCAACTTTCTTTCATTTGAGCTTTTGTATATTTATTTCCGATCAAGGCCCAGTGCGGCCATGATGGCCTCCTCACGCTCCCGCATCTGAGCCTTCTGCGCGCCTTCGTCCAGATGGTCGTAGCCCAGCAGATGCAGCACGGAGTGCACCACCAGATAGGCCAGCTCCCGCCGGTTGCTGTGGCCGTACTCCTTGGCCTGGGCGGCCACCCGCTCCGTGGACAGCACCATGTCCCCCAGCGGCACCAGCCCGGTGCCCGGGTCGGCGTCCTCCGTTGTGGGCAGCTCCCCCGGCGTCAGCTCAAACTCCGGAAAACTCAGCACGTCGGTGGGACGATCCACCTGCCGCATCTCCCGGTTGATCTGGTGGATGCCCGCGTCGTTGGTCAGCAGTACGTCGATCTCGCAGGGAAAGTCCACCCCCTCTGCCGCCAGTGCGGTGCGGATGACCCGGCGGATCAGCGCCCGCTTCTCATCGCTGACGCCCGGCACATCCGCGGTGATGGGAATATAATGCCGCTTTGCCATGTTATTTTTTCCTCCTGTCCTCATACCGGGCGTAGGCTTCGATGATGCGCTGTACCATCACATGGCGCACCACGTCCTCCTGGGTCAGCTGGCAGATACCCACGCCTTCCACATCCCGCAGTACCTTCATGGCCTCCTTCAGGCCGCTGACCTTGTCGGTGGGCAGGTCGATCTGGGTGATGTCGCCGGTGATGACCACCTTGGAGCCGAAGCCCATGCGGGTCAGAAACATCTTCATCTGCTCCCGGCTGGTGTTCTGCGCCTCGTCCAGAATGATAAAGCTGTCGTCCAGCGTCCGGCCGCGCATATAGGCCAGGGGTGCCACTTCAATGTTGCCCCGTTCCAGATATTTCTGGTATGTCTCCGCTCCCAGCATATCGAACAGGGCGTCGTACAGCGGCCGCAGATAGGGGTCCACCTTGCTCTGCAGGTCGCCGGGCAGGAAGCCCAATCGCTCGCCGGCCTCCACGGCGGGACGGGTCAGCACGATGCGGTTCACCTGCTTGTCCCGGAAGGCGGCCACCGCCGCCGCCACCGCCAGATACGTCTTGCCGGTACCGGCGGGACCCACGCCGATGGTGACGGTGTTGTGGAGTACCGAGTCCACATACTGCTTCTGGCCGATGGTTTTCGGCTTCACCGGCCGCCCCTTGCTGGTGATGCAGATCACATCCTGGGTCAGCTCGCTGATCCGTTCGGCCTGTCCGCTGCGGCACAGCCCGATCACATAGCGGACGTGCTGCTGGTTAATGGCCTCGCCCTTGGCGCTGAGGGTCAGCAGCGCCTGCACCGCCTTTTCCGCCAGCATCACGTTTTCCGGCTCGCCGGAGATGACGATCTCGCCGCCCCGGTTCACCACCTGCACCTGAAACTCCGTCTCCAGCAGGCGGATATTCTCATCAAAGGAGCCGAACAGGTTAATGGCCTCCTCCATGCGTTCGATACCGATACGTTGTTCCATATAAAAAGCCTTCTTTCTGAAAGAGAACTGTTATGCCGCGTGGGTGTACCGCCCTTGCCGCAGGTGTGTCCGGGCGCTCAGGTTCCGATGTCCACATGGACGGATACGCCGATCTGCTGGGTACACTCCGCCGTCAGCGTCACCACCAGCATCTCACCCTGCTGCACGGCGGAGAACCGGGTGGAGACGATCTCGCCGCTTTCCGCCACTGTGCCTTGCAGCTGCCGCAGCAGCTGGGCTTCCCCTTCCGCCTGCGCCTGCGCCGGAGAGCGGGTACAGGTCTGCGTGTCCCATCCCACGGTTTTCTCCACCACCAGTGTCAGCGGCAGATGCAGCCCAAAGGGCAGCGTCAATGGGTGATACGCCGTTATTTTATCACAACTCCCCCCCAATACGCTACCCTTTCCGTAGAATTTTATCCGCTGTTTTCCCACATCCAGTGCGATGCGGGTGGCGCTGCGGCTGTCACCGCCCTTCTCCTGCACGCACAGCGGCACAGCGGTGGACAGGGTATGCCAGGTGCGGGCATAGACCTGTCCCCGTGCCTGCATGAACCGCACGCCGCCGAACCGGGAGTCCGCCGCTCCGGCGATCAGCAGCTGTCCCTTTGTCACCGTGTCGCCGATGGCCACCCTGCTCTCGCCGTCCAGCGCCTCCACCCGGGTCACCAGCCCGTCCCTGTCCGCCACGATGTTGGCGCAGTCGTCCTGCACCGCCGGTACCGGCGGCCTGCGCCGCTCCACCACCTGCACATGGGCGGTGCAGCCCTTGATGTTTACCGACAGCCAGGAGATGTCCCCCAGCTCCAGCAGTACGTGGTTGCGCAGCTCCTCCTGATCAAAGGACAGTGCCCGGGTGCCGATGGTCACGCCGTTGTTCTCCAGCGCCCGCAGGATCTCCTCCGTGGGTACGGTCTCGTTGCCGCTCACCTGAAAGTCCCAGATAAACGTGTTGCCGTACCAGAACAGCACCAGCGCCAGTCCCAGCGCCGCCCACAGCACGTAGCGCCGCCGCGCCCGGTGCAGCGCCAATGGTGCGCCCTGTTCATCCAGCTGTGTCAGCGCCGCGTCGGTCTCCGCCGCGGCCTGTTCCAGCCGGCGGGCGCCGGCGCGGGTGGTGCGCAGGGTAAAGCGCTCCGCCGTCTGCCAATATACGTCCCAAAAGGGGATGTCATGGACGGCACACAGATTCAGTATGCGCTCCGGGGCGCTGCTCTCGCACTGCAGGCGCACGCTGCCCCGCAGATAATTCCATGCTTTTGCGTACATAGTCACTCCACAAATTCGATTTTTTCGATCACGCCGTCGATCCGCAGCTCCTCGTCGGTCATGGCCTGCAGCTGCAGCTGCCGTCCGCTGATCCGCACCACCACCGAGCCGCCGTTGATGTCCACCGCCTCCGTGGAATATCCCAGCACGCCCCGATGGCGATCCATATAAAAGGCGTGGCTGCCGTACAGCTCCATCCGGGGTATGTCCGGTGTCAGGATCGGCGGCAGATCCAGCTTGTCGGCGGTCTCCAGCCCCTTTTGCACCAGCCGCTTGCGCAGCTTTCCTGCCATAGTGCTCACCTCCGTTGATGCATATGCGCCGCCGGGAGAAAACTTGCCTGTCCGCCGCATGAAGGGACAGAGGCCGGCATAGGCTTTTCCGAGGTGAGGAACGGTGGGTCAACGGATCAAACAGGCGGTGCTCTCCGCAGGGCTGCTGACAGTCATGGTGCTGCTTCTGCGGCAGAACGACGCGGTGGGACAGGCGGTGCGCCACGGGCTGACGCTGTGCGGCCGGACGGTGATCCCGGCGCTGTTCCCCTTTTTTGTCACCGTCTCCTGCGCGGTCTCCGCCGGCTTTTTCCGGCTGCTGCGGCAGCTGCGCCTGCCGGTGCCGGCGGCTGTTTTTCTGCTGGGGATCATCGGCGGCTATCCGGTGGGCGGCCGGACAGTAGGGGAGCTGTACCGCGCCGGAGAGCTGTCTCGGGAGGCGGCGGAGCGGCTGCTGCTGTTCTGCAACAACGCCGGCCCCTCGTTTATTTTGTCCGTGGCCGGCGCCGGTGTGTTCGGCAGCAGCCGTATGGGGGTGCTGCTGTATATCGTGCACATAGCGGCGGCATTGGCGGCGGGAGGGCTGATGGGCGCCTTCAAACGGGGCGAAAAGCCCCCCAATAACCACCCTTTTTTCCCCAATAAAGCGACAGATGACATCCCGTTTTCCGCCATCTTTGTAAAGAGCGCGCAGAACGCCGCCATCTCCATGGTGCACGTCTGTGCGTTCGTGATCTACTTTCTGGCGCTGATGGCGCTGCTGCAGCAGGCAGTGCCCGGCCTGCCGCCCTTTGCGATGGGACTGCTGGAGCTGACGGCGGGGGTCACGGGACTGTCCGGCGACGCGGCGGACTTTGTTATGGCGGCGGCGCTGCTGGGCTGGGGCGGCGTGTCGGTGCACTGTCAGACGGCGGCGGTGCTGGCGGACACCGGATTGCAGATGGGACGGTATCTGGCGGCCAAGGCAGTGCAGGGTGCGCTGTCGGCCCTGACGGCCTGGCTGCTGCTGCCGCTGTTGTTTTAACGAAAAAAATGCGTGCAAATCCGGCGGAAACGCGCTATAATAAAATGACTATACACGGCTGCCGCGCAGGCGGCGGCAAGGGAGGAAACGATCATGCGTATCACGGTAAAGGTGGGTACCTCGACGCTGGCGCACGCCACAGGGCGGCTGAACATCCAGCGGGTCGAGGCGCTGTGCAAGGTGCTCAGTGATCTGAAAAACGCGGGACACGAGATCATTCTGGTGTCCTCCGGCGCCATCGGTATGGGTGTCGGCAAGCTGAACCTGCCGGGACGACCTGAGGATATGCCTACCAAGCAGGCCGCCGCCGCTGTGGGACAGTGCGAGCTGATGTACTGCTACGATAAGCTGTTTACCGAGTATAACCACACCGTGGCGCAGGTGCTGCTCACCGGCGAGGACGTCCGCAATGAACAGCGCAGCCGCAATATGCGCAACACCATCTTCCGGCTGCTGGAGCTGGGCGCGCTGCCGGTCATCAACGAAAACGACACCGTGGCCACCGACGAGGTGGGTGTGGAGAACACCATCGGGGAGAACGATACCCTCTCCGCCATTGTGGCGGCAGCGGTACACGCCGACCTGCTGATCCTGCTCAGCGACATCGAGGGACTGTATGACAGCGATCCCCACAAGAACCCGGCGGCACAGCTGATCCACACGGTGGCGGAGATCAATGAGAACGTTCTGGCGCTGGCGGGCGGCAGCGGCTCGTCGCTGGGCACCGGCGGCATGGTGACCAAGCTGCGGGCGGCGAAGATCGCCACGGAGGCCGGCTGCGAGATGGTCATCGCCAACGGCGCCAAGCCCGCCCTGCTCTACGACATTGCGGCGGGAAAACCGGTGGGAACGAGATTTTTGGCAAAGGAGCGGCAGGTATGACGACGACACGGGAAATTCTGCAGCGCACCAGAGCTGCATGGGTACACATCAACAACGCCCCGGCGGCGGAGAAAAACGCCCTGCTGCTGGCTATGGCGGACAGCCTGCTGGCGCAGCGGGAGACCATTCTGGCGGCGAACCGGCTGGATATGGAGGCCGCCAGAGGCCACATCTCCGACGTGATGCTGGATCGGCTCTATCTGGACGAGGGGCGGCTGAACGGCATGGCGGAGGGCATCCGCGCCATGGCGGCGCTGCCGGATCACTCCGGGCGCATCCTCTCGGAGATCACCCGCCCCAACGGGCTGACCATCTGTAAAAAGCAGGTGCCGCTGGGGCTGGTGGCCATCATCTATGAGAGCCGCCCCAACGTCACCTCCGACGCGGCGGCGCTGACGCTCAAAAGCGGCAACGTGTGCGTGCTGCGCTGCGGCAAGGAGGCCTACCGCAGCGCCCACGCCATCGTGGCGGCGCTGAAGGCGGGCATCACCGCCGCCGGTGGTGATCCGGAGATCATCAATATCGTGGAGGACATCAGCCGCCAAAGCGCCGCGGATCTGATGACTGCCAAGGGACTGGTGGATCTGCTGATCCCCCGGGGCGGCGCGGGGCTGATCCGCTCCTGCGTGGAGAATGCCACGGTGCCCTGCATTGAGACCGGCACCGGCATCTGCCACGTCTATGTGGACGAGGATGCGGATCTGGACATGGCGCTGCGGATCGTGGTCAACGCCAAGACCAGCCGTCCCTCCGTGTGCAACGCGGAGGAGGTGCTGCTGGTGCACCGGGCAGTGGCGGAACGGTTTTTGCCCATGCTGCACCGGGCGCTGGTGACGGAGCGTGCCGCCGCCGGACAGGTGCCGGTGGAGCTGCGGCTGGATCCCCGGGCGGCGGCCATCATTCCCGGTACGCCGGCCTCCGACACGGATTTTGACACGGAGTTTCTGAATTACATTCTGGCGGTGGCGGTGGTGGACAGCGTGGAGGCGGCCATTGCACACATCCTGACCCACTCCACCGGTCACAGCGAGAGCATTGTGACAGAGAACGCTGCCCATGCGGAGCAGTTCGTCAACGGGACGGACAGTGCCGCCGTCTACGTCAATGCGTCCACCCGCTTTACCGACGGCGGCGAGTTCGGACTGGGCTGCGAGATGGGCATCTCCACCCAGAAGCTCCACGCCCGGGGTCCCATGGGACTGGATGAGCTGAGCACCTACAAGTACATTATCCGGGGCAGCGGACAGATCCGGTAACGGCAGGAGGCTGCGCAGGAGACGAGAAATAATTTCCCCCGTTTCATAGCAAAAGGCCGCACAGTTTTACTGTGCGGCCTTTTGCTGTCTCAGGCGGTGGGACAGACCAGTGAAAGGCCAATACAAAAATGTCCAAACGGGACAGTCCGGGCGATTTTAGGATAGACGTGGGCGGCGAAGCGTGCTATACTGGGCGAGAGTTAGCAAAGACTAATTGAAACAGATCGTCAGTGGCGGAACGCCGCAGCAGCAGGGAGGGAACGGGATGGACACAGCGAAGTTGTTTACGGCGCAGGGCGCCGCACTGCTGGTACAGAGCGACGGCTGCGCCGTCTGGCAGTTCCGCAACGAAACGTGCGACGGGACGAATGACGGCCTATGAGGTGTTCCCCGGTGTGATGCTGACTTTCAACGATTTCCACATGGAGCGCTATGAGTCCTCCTATGTGGCCGACCGCCGTCTGCTGGCCATTGACCACTGCCGGGAGGGACGCATGGAGTATCTGGCGGGCGATGACCGGGTGGCCTATGCGGAGGCCGGTGACATGAAGCTGGATCTGCGCCGGCGTCATACGGGGACGTTCAGCTTTCCCTCCTGTCACTATCACGGGCTGACGGTGGTTTTTGATCTGGAGCTCGCCGGACAGTCGCTGCCGCTGGCGGTCAGGGACTTTCCGGTGACACCGGAGAAGATACGCATCCCCTATTTCCGGATCAAGATCCTGGAGCTGCTGCTGCGTGAGGGCGGCAGCATCGCGGAGATCGGCAGCCGGGTGGGCTATGACAGCCCGGGAAAGTTTACGGCGGTCTTCAAAAAAGTGATGAAGCTGACGCCGTCAGAATACCGCAAGGAGAGAGGAACACATCATGAAAGCTGAGAAGAAAAGCTGGCTGGGGACGCTGTTTGCCTATGCCGGCGGTGAAAAGAAGCGGATGACGCTGTCCGTCGTTCTGTCCGTGCTGAGCGTGACGGCGGGACTGGCGCCGTTTTACTGTATGTATGCGGTCATCTGCCTGTTCACGGCGAGGACTGCCACCGCCGCGGCGGTGATAAAATGGTGCCTGCTGGCGCTGCTGGCCTATGGGGTCAGGATCCTGCTGTTCAGC
The DNA here is from genome assembly GCA_934573945.1 of uncultured Oscillospiraceae bacterium. GTDB lineage: Bacteria > Bacillota > Clostridia > Oscillospirales > Oscillospiraceae > Vescimonas. The sequence goes on from CAKTMQ010000014.1 coordinate 18,759, forward strand.
CTGTCCACCGGCACGTCCCACAGCATGGCATATACCATTCTGGAGGGGCTGCGCCTGCGTCTGGCGGATCGTTTCCTCCACGCGCCGCTGGGCGATGTGGAAAGCCGCAGCATCGGCGAGATCAAGACCATGATGGTGGATAAGATCGAGAATCTGGAGCCGCCGCTGGCGCACATGATCCCGGAGGGCGCCGGACATATCGTGCTGCCGGTGGTCAGCATCGCGGCGCTGACAAAGGGCAAGACGCTGCTGGTCATCGCCCACCGGCTGTCCACCATCAAAAACGCGGACAACATCGTGGTGCTGGAGAGCGGACGGATCGTTGCCCAGAGGCGGCAGGAGGAGCTGCTGGCGCATTGCGGCGGAGTGAGGCGGCCGGTCTGGCGGCGCGGCGGGCTTGGGACAAAAGGTAAAAAATCCGCTGTGCGCATCAAATGCGCACGGCGGATTTTTATATCATATCGGCTTGTCGCCTTACGCCTCCGGCCAGGCGGGATAATATTGCTGGATGTACTGGCAGACTGTCTGCCGCTCCAGCGACAGCGCCGCCGCCAGCTCGCCGTAGAGCTGTTCCTCCGCGCGGCGGAGGTATCGCTCGTCCAGCTGGCTGACCTTGCGGTTGTGCTGCCGTGCCCACAGCCGGCGGCGGCAGATGTATTTGATCATGGCCGCCATGCGGCGGCAGTCGTAGGAGGTGACCACGGTGTGGTAGTGCTCCTTGACGGTGCGCTGGGTATCTCCGACGGGTTCCTCCGGCGGCAGCTGCGGCAGCTGCTCGAGAAACGCGGCGGCCTCCGCCGCTGTCATGGCCGGACGCATCAGAACCCCGGTGTCCACCGGTGTCATGACCTGTCCGGAGCGGTAGAGCGGGGAGAGCGTATAGTAGGCTCGTCCCTTATCACCGCCGGGTGTGGCGATGGTGCTCACGCCATCCACGCGGCACACACCTTCGCCGCCATATACCACCAGATCTCCTGCTGTAAACATATACGCGCTCTCCTTCCATACACACTGCCATGAAACGGCACGTCTGTGCCGTTTCATTTTTTATAATTATAGCATATTTTCCGTACAAATGTAAGAGAAAAAATGAAAATTGTCAAAAAAAGAGGACTTCATCCCGAGATGAAGCCCTCTTTTTGTGGGAAAAATCGGAAACCGGTGGCTTAGGCGCCTATTTGAACAGCCAGCGGCATACGAGGATTACCACGCAGGCGCCGCCCACGCCGATGAGGAAGGAGCCCAGAGAGTTGCGCGCCACCAGTCCCACGGTGCCGGCCAGCCAGTTGCCCACGCCGCTGCCCACGATGCCCAGCAGGATATTGCGCAGCACGCCGCCCCGGCAGTTCATCAGCTTGCCGGCCAGCCAGCCGATCAGGCCGCCTACGATCAGAGATGCCAGCATGAACGTCCCTCCTTATCTGGCGGCGCGGTCTGCCGCGATCAGCAGCTTCAGCGCCTCCACGCCCACCTGCACGGCGGAGGTGGTATCCTCGGACATATCCTGATCCAGACCGGCCTTTTCGCGCTCCTGGTTCCAGATCACGTGGAAGCAGCTGCCGCAGCGGCAGCCCAGTGCGTTGGATACCACGAACAGGGCGGCGGACTCCATCTCACTGGCCTTGACGCCCAGACGCTTCCACGCCTCCCATTTCTGCAGCAGCTCATAGGACACCGGCATACGCTCCGGGCTGTGCTGGCCGTAAAACGCGTCCTTACACTGCACCACGCCCACCTGCGTTCGCTTGCCCAGTGCCTTCGAGGCCTGCACCAGCGCGGTGGTCACATCAAAGTCCGCCACAGCGGGGTATTCGATAGGGGCGTACTCGCAGCTGGTGTGTTCATAGCGGATGGCGCCGGTAGCCACCACCACGTCGCCGCTGCGCACGTCCAGATCGATGCCGCCGCAGGTGCCCACACGGATGAAGGTATCCGCGCCGATGTTGTGCAGCTCCTCCATGGCGATGGAGGCGGAGGGACCGCCGATGCCGGTGGAGCAGACGGAGACCTTTTCCCCCAGCAGCGTGCCGGTATAGATGGTATATTCCCGGTTCTGGGACACAAAATGCGCGTCGTCAAACAATGCGGCGATTTTCTCGCAGCGCCCCGGGTCGCCGGGCAGGATCACGTAGCGGCCTACGTCGCCGGCAACGCAATGGATATGAAATTGTTTTTCCAATTTCTGCATAATAAACCTCCTGATGCCGTGCTTGGCAAAACGACAGAATCCATGTGTACGGGAAAATAGATTCTTATTTTAACATAATGCGCAGAGAATTGCAATGTTGGGAGAAGTTACAGCCGGTAGTTTCGCCGAAAAACGACCATACTACACAGGACACGAGCGCATATACGTGTGTCGGAAGATTTGAAAAAGGAGGACGGGATATGAAGAAAAAAATGATGGCACTGGTCATGGCGGTGCTGCTGGTGTTGGCGCTGACCGGCTGCGGCGAGGACAAAAACAACACCACCAACGGCGGCAGCGGCGGCAGCGGCAGCAGCGGCACCGTGCAGAACGGCGGCAATACCGGCGGCACCGATCAGGGAAACGGCGCTGCGAACGACGGTGCCCACGACACCGCGCCCGGCGTGGATGACGGACTGACCGGCGGTGACACGGAAAACGGCGCCGCGCGCAGCCGCCGGAGCTACGATGCCTACCGCGGCAGCGGTGACGATGTGTTCACCGAGAACCGGGGCAGTACCTTTGGCCGTGCCGGTGAGCAGATGCAGGAATATGACGCACAGTGGCCGGGCACGGTCTACGACAGCATGACCGGCAGTCAGGCCGCCCGCGGCACCGCCACCTGGCGGCAGATGCTGGATAACGGCTTTGTCCACGACACAGACGGCTTTCTGCTGGACGGCGAGAATGCCTGCTGGTCGTGACGGAAGCGGGAGCTTGTAGGCACAGGGAAAAGACAGACACATGGCAGTTGTCCATGTGTCTGTCTTTATTTTGCGCCTTCAGGCGTGGAAACAAACCCCGGTTCTATCGGGGGAAGAAAAATAGCTTTAGCATGAGAAAAACCTCCTATTGCGGTATACTGGTAAAGGTTTGGCGACCGCATTACCAGAGCAATAGGAGGTTTTATGCAGATAAAGAAAGACGAAAGAAACGAGATAAAAAGCACATCACATTCAAGATACCGTTGTCAGTATCACATCGTATTTGCACCGAAGTACCGCAGGAAAGAAATCTATGGACAGCTGAAAAAAGACATAGGAGAAATACTGCGGACATTGTGCAAGCAAAAGAATGTGGAAATACTGGAGGCAGAGGCGTGTGTAGACCACATACATATGCTGGTGAGTATTCCACCGTACCTGAGTGTAGCACAGTTTATGGGATTTCTCAAGGGAAAGAGCAGTTTAATGATTTTCGACAGGCATGCGAATTTGAAGTACAAGTATGGGTCGAGAAATTTTTGGTGTAGAGGATACTATGTGGATACTGTGGGACGCAATAAAAAGATCATAGCGGAGTATATCCGAAACCAACTGGAGGAGGACTATGCCGCAGATCAGATCAGCATCAAAGAATA
>CAKTMQ010000015.1 GCA_934573945.1 uncultured Oscillospiraceae bacterium
GCCCGCTATGGCGGCGAACAATCTGAATCTTTTTTTTGCCGCGACATATGCGTGGCAAAAAATACGTTGTGCGGAGAGAGTATTTTTCGCACATTTATGGGCGAAAAATACGGGTCGGAGCGATTCCTATTTTCTATGGCGCTGTCTCTTGTCAGCACTGTTTTCTCTGTGTTATACTGCTCTTGTAAACTTCAGATTGCGCCGAAAGCTGGGCACGGGACAAAAAGCAACCTGCGTTTGCTGGACAGCGGCGGCCATATCTGTCATACTGAATCAGGGAAAGAGTTACGGAACAACGGACGGAGGGGAAGCTTATGGCAAATATCAAGTGCAAGGCCTGTGGGCGTCGTTACAGCTATCATGAGAGCGATCTGTGCCCCAATTGCGGTGCGTATAACCGCCCGTCCAGCCGTTTGCGGGTGGACTTTGACAAGGACGGCAACGCGGAGCTGCTGACGGAGACCGCTTTTTTGCAGCAGAGCAAGGCGGGCAAGCAGCGGGAAAAAGTCTGCTATGAGCGTAAGGAGTGCCATGAGGCGCAGGTGCGCAGACCTGCGTCCAAACGTGCCATACGAAGCGATAAGGGAGGCAGCACACAGCCCCGGAAGAGCGTGGAAGAACGAGGGGAACAGCTGCTCAAATCGCTCTATACGGACAAGAAGGGGGAGAGCCGTGACGGCGCCAAGGTGCTGACCGGAATCGGTATCTTCCTGTTGTGGCTTATTTTACGTGCCTGCAGTGTATAAGAGAGGAGAAGCGGATGGCGAACATCAAATGTAAGTCCTGCGGGCGTCGTTACAGCTATCATGAGAGCGACTTGTGCCCTAATTGCGGTGCGTATAACCGCCCGTCCAGCCGTTTACGGGTGGACTTTGACAAGGACGGCAACGCGGAGCTGCTGACGGAGGAGGCTTTCCTGGATCAGAGCAAGACTGGCAAACAGCGGGAGAAGGTCTGCTACGAGCGCAAGGAGTGCCACGAGCAGGCAGTGCGGCGGGGCGGCGGAAAACCGGTATCATCAGGTGCTAAAACCGCTGTAAAGGCTATCGTGCTGACCATCGCAGCGGCGGCTGCCATAGGGCTGTTTGTCCTGACTTGTATGCGGGTGGGGGTACTGGAGCAGCAATGGAACGAAACACAGGAGCCGGCAGTGGAAATATCCACGGAACCCTATAGAGCCTATTACTATGAAGGCGAACAGTTTGTGGCAGAAGGCCAGCCGGTATGGGTGGAATGGGTTTCCATCTCCAAGGAGTCACTGCAGTTCATGCTGGGCGGAACGCGGGATATAGACGTACTGCCGGAGCTGTATCTTGTGGAGAATTCCCAGTGGGAGACGCTGGGCTTCCTGCCTGCGGAACTGTCAATGACGAAGGAAGAAGGCGTGATATACAGCTATGACCTCAGCGATGTAGACACGACGCATATTGCCATGGGATGGCTGCTGTTTCCGAATCTGGAGGACGAGGACGGCGTGGAGTATGAGGTGGAAGTGGACATTTCGGAGCTATTCCCCACGGACTAAAGGGTTATATCAGAAGACGGCTTCAGCTTTGTCTGAAGCCGTCTCTTTTCTACAGGCACTGCATATACTGTGCGGGGTGATGGGATGAAGCGACTATGGAGTGTGCTGGCGGTGGTGCTGCTGGCAGTGGCCGTATGGGCGGCAGAAAGACCACAGATGGGGAGCACTGCCGCAGCGGCAGCGCCGCAGGAGATGGGAGAAGAGGAGGTGCACTATGTGGCGCTGACCTTTGACGACGGACCATCACCCCGCTGCACGCCGCAGCTGCTGGATGGCCTGCAGGAGCGGGGCGCTCACGCCACCTTCTTTGTGGTGGGCTGCCAAGTGGTCAAGGATCCGGACATTGTGGAACGTATGGCCGCCGAGGGACATCAGGTGGGCAACCACTCCTATGATCATGGAGAGCTGGATAAACTGACACCTGAACAGGCGGCAGCGGACATGGAGAAGAATGAGGCGCTGCTGCGGCAGCTGCTGGGGGAGGGCAGCTATTGGGTGCGGCCGCCGTATGGGCTGCTGTCAGAGGAGGAGCAGCGGATGCTGACTGTGCCGGTGATCAACTGGTCGGTGGACACCGAGGACTGGAAGAGCAAGGATGCCGGTAAGATTCTGGACATTATCTACCGGCAGATCGACGACGGCGACATTGTGCTGCTGCACGACCGGTATCTCAATTCCGTGGAGGCGGCGCTGCAGGCCATCGACCACCTGCAGCAGCAGAACTACCGTTTCGTCACGGTGGAGGAACTGTTTCGCATCCGGGGCATTACGCCGGAGAATGGCGTGACATACAGAAACATCCCCAAGGCATAAAGCCTTGGGGATGTTTGGTGTATAAGGGAATATCTGTGCTTACAGACCGGCAGAGATCATGCAGTTGAGAACCAGCGTCAGCACAACAAACACGCCGCCCAGCCACTTGGTGCTCTTAGCCAGCTTGGCATCCAGAGAACGTGCCTTGCTCTTGGCCATGTAGGAATCCGCGATACCACCGATGGCACCGGACAGACCCTGGCTCTTACCGGACTGGAACAACACGATCAGAATCAGAAGCAGACCCACGATCAACTGCAGAATCGTAACAAAGAGAACCATACGGAACACCCTCCAAACCTATTTTCATGCTTGTCCTACCGACAAGCATACCTATCACAGTAAAACTTATACTACCACAAGCAAGTGGAAAATGCAAGGGAAAATTAAAAAATATTTTAGAACAAATGTTGCAATTCCGGAAGGCATATGCTATACTGATTACAAGCAGTATAGGCAGACGTGAGCGAGGGATGAGCATGGCGCAGATGACAAAGATGCAGCAGAAGATCTACGATTACATCGCCCGGACATTGGCGCAGCAGGGGTATCCGCCCTCCGTCCGCGAGATCGGCGAGGCAGTGGGACTGAAGTCGCCGTCCACGGTGCATTTCCACCTGAAGCACATGGAGGAGATGGGCGTGATCAACAAGTCAGGCCGCAAGGGGCGGGCGATCACGTTGGCACGGCCTGAGACAGAGCCTGTGGCTGCCGCCGCCGGCGCGGTGAGAGCCGCCGCAGAGCCGGCGGAAGAGGTGGAGCCGCCTGCCGGAAAGGTGCCCATTGTGGGTACGGTAGCAGCCGGTACGCCGATTTTGGCGCAGGAGTGCATTGAGGACTATCTGACCTTCGACACCGGTGGACGGGACGGCGAGTATTTTGCCCTTCGGGTGCGGGGTGAGTCCATGCTGAACGCAGGTATTCTGCCAGACGATCTGGTGGTGGTACACCAACAGCAGGACGCCCGCAGCGGCGAGATCGTGGTGGCACTGCTGGAGGATGAGGCCACGGTGAAGCGTCTGCGCCGCAAAGACGGACAGGTCTGGCTGATGCCGGAGAACGACGCATACAGCCCTATCGACGGGCGGAACGCCACTATTCTGGGCAAGGTCAGCGCGGTAATCCGGACGTATTGAAACAAAGTAAACCGCATTTGCGGGAGCATCAAAGCGCGGCAGCTCAGGCTGCCGCGCTTTGATTTACGCGTCCATGCCGCTGATCGACAAGGACAAACGCGACCGACAGCGAGAGTATATCCGTCATAATTGACCAGCGGTATCTGTGGTGGTATAATGCGGACGGATCAGAGAGCATCTTGATTTAGGGAGAAGCGAGGCAGACATACCATGTTTTCTAATCGGGATCTGCGGAATTTGATCATCCCACTGTTTGTAGAGCAGTTTCTTTTGATGCTTGTGGGGATCGCGGACACCTTTATGGTCAGCTTTTCCAGTGAGGCGGATGTGTCCGGCGTGTCGCTGGTGACCTCCTTCAATACGGTGCTTATTTTCCTGTTCACGGCGCTGTCCTCCGGCGGTGCGGTGATCATCAGCCAGTACATCGGCAGTAAGCAGCAGAACGAGGCCTCCCGTTCGGCAGGACAGCTGCTGATGGTCTCGACGGTCATCTCCGTGGCGATGACTGTCCCGCATCCTGTCCGCAGCGGCAGTGACGGTGTTCTGCTTCTCCGGGAGAAATCCGGTGCGCTACAAAGCGGCGTATGTGTTCTCCTGGGACAACGTGCTGCTGAAAAAGATCATGGGTATCGCGCTGCCCAACGGAGTGGAAAACGGCATACACCAACTGGTGAAGGTGGCGCTGTCCAGCATGGTGGCACTGTTCGGCCTGTGGCTGGGCTGGGGCGTTATTGGCGTGGCTGTGGGGATGAGCATCGATCTGGTGTTCCGCGGCGCTATTTTCATCTGGCGGTATAAGTCCCAGCGGTGGGCACAGTTTCAGTTGATCTGACAGTGTGAAAAACCCCGGTCTGTGCGTACAAGCACAGACCGGGGTTTTTGGCGGGTAATTCTGCGGGAGCAGAGAAATTATTTACCGCATGGCCAGCGTTACCTCGCCGCTGGCGGCCAACTCGCCCTGCTGATAGATCTCAGCACCGCAGGTGGCGATGGCCTTTTCCACCCGCTCGGAGAGCAGCTTGACCCGGATCTCAATGGTGCTGCCGGGCAGGATCTTCTGCCAGAAGCGGACATTGTTGATCCCCAGGAACAGAGGAACTTTGCCGGCGTAGCGCGGGGTGGACAGCAGCATGATGTCGGCGGTCTGCGCCATGCTCTCCACGGAGTAAACACCGGGCAGCACCGGATCGCCGGGGAAGTGACCGCGGAAAATGTCACGTGCCGGATCCACGTAGAAGTGGGCGACGATAGACATACCCGGCTCCAGCTCCTCCACGGAGCTGACCAGCAGCATGGGATCCCGGTGGGGGATGATGCCCTTAATGGCTTCCTGATCGAGTTTCATGAAAGATGACCTCTTTTCTTCTGTTGGCTGCGCCATCAGGTATTCTCCTCCGCCATGTGGCGGTAGGTCTCATAGCGCTCCCGGGCGTCCTGAATGGTCCTTTCATACAGCTGCTGTGCCCGCTCGGGGAAGTTGATGGCCAGCCGTGCGTACCGGTTCTCGCCCTTCAGGTAATCCAGCATCTTGTCGTTGTCCGGCGCCGGGGAGTCCAGCTGGAAGGGGTTCTTGCCCTCTGCGCGGCGGCGGGGATCATAGCGGTACAGGTGCCAGTAGCCGCACTCTACCGCCTTTTTCATCTCGTTCTGCGAGTTGCCCATGCCGGCCTTGATGCCGTGCTCCAGGCAGGGGCAGTAGCAGATGACCAGAGACGGGCCGGGATAGGCCTCCGCCTCCCGGATGGCGCGCAGTGTCTGCGCCTGGTCGTAGCCCATAGCCACCTGCGCCACGTAGATATAGCCGTAGCTCATAGCGATGGCACCCAGATCCTTTTTCTTCACCGTCTTGCCACCGGCGGCGAACTTGGCCACCGCCGCGGTGGGCGTCGCCTTGGAGGACTGACCGCCGGTGTTGGAGTAGACCTCTGTGTCCATGACCAGCATATTGATGTCCCGGTTCTGCGCCAGCACATGGTCGATGCCGCCGAAGCCTATGTCATAAGCCCAGCCGTCGCCGCCGAAAGCCCAGACCGACTTCTTGGTCAGGAATTCCCGGTTGCGGAGGATGAAGGCCACCTCCGGGGTCTGAGACGCCTGCTCCAGCGCGGCGAGAAGCTCGTCCGTGACCTGACGGGTGCGGGCGGACTCCGCCCAGTGCGCCAGATAGGCGCTCACGGCCTCACCGCCGATGTGCGCCTGCTCCAGCGTGTGAAGCCGATCCAGCAGCTCGCTGTGGATGGACTCGTGGGCACGCAGGAAGCCGTAGGCAAATTCAGCATTGTCCTCAAACAGAGACTGCTCCCAGGACGGGCCAAAGCCCCGCTTGTCGCAGGAGTAGGGTGTCATGGGCATGGCGCCGCCGTAGGCGGAGGAGCAGCCGGAGGCGTTGGCCACGTACATACGGTTGCCGAACAGCTGGGTGACCAGCTTGATGTAGGTGGTCTCCGCGCAGCCTGCACAGGCGGCGGAGAACTGGAAGTAGGGCTTGGCGAACTGGATGTTCTTGACGCTCTTGTCACTGATGACATCCTGCTTCAGCAGCGCCTCGTTCATGGCGTAGCGGTCGAAGTTCTCCTGTTGCTCCGTCTGGGAGGCGAAAGAGACCATCGTCAGGGCGCCCTTGGCGGGGCAGGCCGTCAGGCAGACGCCGCAGCCCAGACAGTCATAGGGGGATACCTGCATACGGAAGCTGTACTCCGGGTGTCCCAGACCCTTGGAGGGCACGGTGACAAAGGAAGCGGGAGCGCCCTGTTTCTCCTCGTCGGTGACCAGCACGGGGCGGATGGCCGCGTGGGGACAGCACATGGCACAGCGGTTGCACTGGATGCAGGCGTTGGGATCCCACTGGGGCACATGGGTGGCCACACCCCGCTTGCTGTAAGCGGTGGTACCGTGTTCCCAGGTGCCATCGATGCAGTTGTGCTTCTTAAAGAGGGACACGGGCAGCTTGTCGCCCAGCTGACGATCCATGGGTACCACGATCTCTTTGACGAAGGGGGTTCCGGCATGGGTCTCCGGCTCATCAGCGGCTTGTGCCCACGCGGCAGGGATCTCCACCTGATGGATGCCGGTGATGCCCAGGTCAACGGCGCGATTATTCAGATCCACGATCTCCTGGCCGCCCTTTTTGAAGTAGCTGTCGTAGTTGGCCTGCTTCATCTCACTCACAGCCTGCTCGATGGGGATCACGTTGGTCAGCTGGAAAAAGGCTGCCTGCAGGATGGTATTGATGCGGTTGCCCAGCCCCACATGTTCGGCAAGACCGGTGGCGTCGATGGTGTAGAAACGGGCGTGCTTGCGGCACAGGTCGCGCTTCATCTTGCCCGGCAGCTTCTGCTCCAGCTCCTCGTCGCTCCAGGGACAGTTCAGCAGGTATACGCCGCCGTCCTTCAGGTCGGCGGTGGTGTCATATTTCCGGACATAGGTGGGGGCATGGCAGCCGACGAAGTCCGCCGCCGTCACCAGATAGGTGGCGTGAATGGGCGTATCACCGAAGCGGAGATGGGACTGGGTCAGGCCGCCGGATTTCATGGAGTCGTAGGAAAAGTAGGCTTGGGCGTACTTTCCTGCGGCCAGACCGATGGTGGTGATGGCGTTCTTGTTGGCGCCCACCGTGCCGTCGCCGCCCAGACCCCAGATCTTGCAGCAGGTCTGACCGGGGTTGTCGATCACGATCTCCTCATAGGGCAGGGAGGTGAAGGTTACGTCATCCTCGATGCCGATGGTAAAGCTGTTTTTGGGCTTCTCGCTGGACAGATTGTCGTAAACGGCCACGATCTGACCGGGGGTGGTGTCTTTGGAGGCCAGGCCATAGCGACCGCCTACCACCTGAATGTCGCCCCGGCCGGCCTGCTGCAAGGCGCTCTGTACGTCCAGATACAGCGGCTCACCCACAGAGCCGGACTCCTTGGTGCGATCCAGCACGGCGATCTTCCGGCAGGAGGCGGGGACAGCGTCAGCAAAGTGCTGTACGGAGAAGGGACGGAACAGATGTACCTGTACCATGCCCACCTTGCGGCCGTGGGCGTTCAGGAAGTCCACCGTGTCCCGCACCGTGTCGGCGGCGGAACACATGATGACGATGACTTCTTCCGCGTCGGGTGCGCCGTAGTAGTTGAACAGGCGGTAGTCCCGGCCGGTCAGCTTATTGATCTCGTCCATGTAGTGCTGTACCACACCGGGGATGGCGGCGATCTTCTCGTTGGCTCCCTCCTTGCACTGGAAGAACACGTCGGGATTGACGGTGGTGCCGCGGGTAGAGGGATGCTCGGGGTTCAGGCCGTTTTTGCGGAAGGCGTTCAGCTGCTCCCAGTCCATCAGCTTCTCCAAATCGGCGTAATCCAGCGCTTCGATGCGCTGCATCTCGTGGCTGGTACGGAAGCCGTCAAAGCAGTGCATAAAGGCATACCGACCGCCGATGGCGGACAGGTGTGCCACGGCACCCAGATCCATGGCTTCCTGGGGGGAGGAGGACATCAGCATGCCGAAGCCTGTCATGCGGCAGGTCATGGCGTCGGAGTGGTCGCCGAAGATGGACAGCGCATGGGCACTGACCGTGCGGCAGGAGACATGGAACACGCCCGGCAGGAATTCACCGCCGATTTTATACATGGGGGGGATCATCAGCAGCAAGCCCTGCGAGGCGGTGTAGGTGCTGGTCAGTGCACCGGCCTGCAGAGAGCCGTGACAGGTGCCGGCCGCACCGGCCTCGGACTGCATCTGGATCACCTCAACAGGGCGGCCAAACAGATTCTTTTTCCCTTTGGCAGCCCATTCATCTACCTTCTCAGCCATGGTGGAGGATGGCGTGATCGGGAAGATAGCGGCGACCTCCGTAAATGCATAGGAGGCATATGCCGCGGCGGTATTACCGTCCATGACAACGATCTTTTTTGACATAACGAGCTCCTTTCTTGTATTCCGTTATACGGAAATTGATTTCGAATAGCGGATAAAAAAGTCATTCACAAACGGAACAGTTTATGATATACTACGCATTATAAAGAATCGGGAGTTGTTTGTCAACCGCTATATCAGCGGAAAATACAGAAAGAACATGGAGAGAGGGACTATGGCAAAGGAACAGGTTTCAACGGTGTTGCGGGCATTGGATATATTGGAATGCTTTATGGATCACAGCACGGAGTGGACGCTCAAGGGGATCACGGAGCATCTGGGCTTGCCCACCACCACGGTTTACCGGCAGCTGACAACACTGGCGGAAAAGCAGTATCTGACCTACAACAAGAAGGACAGGACGTACCGGATCGGTCCGCGCTTTCTGCTGCTGTGCAGCACGATCGTCGGGCATTCGGATCTGCGCAGCATTGCTCATCCGGAGATGGAGGAGCTCAGCGGCAGGGTAATGGAGACGATCAATTTGAGTATGCTGCTGGACAATGATATTTTTTATCTGGACAAGGTGGAGAGTCGGCGTTCCATCGTCTGCAATACCCGGGTGGGGGGCCGTGTGCCGGCCTATGCTACCAGCTGCGGCAAGGCGATATTGGCTTTTCAGGTGCCGGAACGGGTGCAGGCCTATTGCCAGTGGATGGCGCAGTACGCGGTGCTGCTGACGGAAAAGACGATCATCGATCCCATCCGTTTTACCCAGGAGCTGGTGCAGGTGCAGAAGAATGGCTACGCTGTGGATGACGGTGAGATCGAGCCGGGCTTGATTTGCTTTGCCGCGCCCATCTATGACATGAACCGGCAGGTGATCGCCGCTATCAGTGTGTCCGGGCCAGAGTTCCGTATGCGGCAGGAGCACGATTTCATGATCCGTCAGGTGCGGCAAAGCGCCAAGACGATCTCCCGGTATCTGGGCTACAGCGAGTGGTGAATACATCACGAAAGCATATCCGGAATTGAATTAAGAAGGCAGGTATATCATTATGTCACACGCATTATTTGATTTGAGGGGAAAGCACGCGCTGGTCACTGGCAGCGGCAGCGGGATCGGCCTGGGGATGGCGGAGGGACTGCTGGAGGCCGGATGCCGGGTAGTGCTCCACAGCCGGGGCGACAATGCACTGACGGAGGCACAGCGGCTGCGCGGTGAGGGGTTCGATGCCAGAGCGGTTACAGGCGACATGGCGGAGGAGTCCGAGATTCGTCGGGTATTTGATGAGGCGCTGGAGCAGTTGGATGGCCGGATCGATATTCTGGTCAACTGCGCCGGTACACAGTACAGGGCGCCTGCATTGGACTTCCCGGTGGAGGAATTTGACCGTGTGATGAACGTCAATAACCGGGCGGTATTTATCATGAGCAAGCTGGCGGCGGAGAATATGATGCCCCGGGGCTATGGCAAGATCATCAACATTGCCTCTATGCAGAGCTTTTTCGGCATTCCCAACACGCCGGCCTATGCGGCCAGCAAAGGCGCCGTTGCCCAGCTGACCAAGGCACTGGGCAATGAGTGGATCGAAAAGGGGATCAATGTGAATGCATTGGCGCCGGGATGGATTGCCACCAAGCTGACGAAGGGCGTTACAGAGGATCCGGTGCGTACACAGGAGATCATGGGGCGCCTGCCTGCCAAGCGTTGGGGCTATCCCAGTGATTTCAAAGGACCGGTGATCTTTCTGGCATCGGCGGCGTCTGACTATCTTAGCGGTGTGATCCTGCCGGTGGACGGCGGGTATCTGACACGCTGAGAGAGACAAGCTGAAAACCAGCGGGGCTGCTATGCAGCCCCGCTGGTTTTCATTTACCCCAAAGCAATTTGACAGGGGTTTTCTTATATGGAATGCCGCGTGCAGGGAGTTACTTATCCTGCGTGGAGCCCCAGTGGATCTCCCAGTGCTCCAGACCGGAAAAAGGATCGGCGGCGGTGGGGGTGAGGTGATCCACAGCGCCGTAGGGCACCAGCAGGGAGGTGCGCTTGAAGCAGAGGGGAATGATGGGCGTCTGGCGCTGGAGCCGACGGCACAGGGATTCCAGCGCCGCAGCACGGCGGCTGTCATCCGCCTTGAGGCAGTCGGCCAGACAGGCGTCGGTAATGGGGTCAGACCAGCCGCCGTAGTTCAGGCTGCCGCCGGTGCCCAGCAGCGCTGAGGCGTCCCAGTCGGCGGTCAGCTTACATTCGCCGTAGTACATATCATAGCGGCCATCGGCCAGAGCAGCAAGAAACTCGTCCCAGGGGAGGGCATTGACGGTGACGTCAAAATCGTATTGCTCCAGTGCTGCTGCGATCTCCTGTGCCGCCGCCACCTTAAAGCTGTTTTCACTGTTTACCAGCAGCGTCATACTGTAGATCCACTCACCGTCGGCCATACTCAGTTCGGTCATGGCGGCGGCACAGTCGTCAGCGGTATAGGTCTGCTCCAGCTCCTGGGGATACAGATCACTGGCGGGATGGATAGGGAATTGGGCGGCGACGCCGTGTCCCACCAGATAGGCGTTGACCAGCGCGGTGCGATCCACCGCCATGCTGATGGCCTTACGCATGGCCTCATCCTGAAACAGCCTCCGGTTGAGGTTGAAGCCCAGATACTGCATGATGGGCGTGTCCGCGTCGGTATAGCTGCCGCTGGTGGAGGCCACATCGCCGCCGGTGCCGGTCAGGTCGCAGACCAGCAGGTGGACGTCGTGGGAGGAGAACGCGTAGGCCGCGGCTTCCTGACTCTTGCAGGCCAGCAGGGGGATCTCCTGCAGCGGCAGGGAGACGGAGCGCCACCAGTAGTGGTTCTGCGTCAGCAGATCATCGGTGTTGTCAGAGGGAACATAGGGGCCGGTGCCGACAGGTATGAACGAGGTCTCGGTGCCGGATTTCACAAGGGGGATGTCCAGCAGTGCCGTGAAGCTGCGGCGATCCCGGGACAGCTGGATCCGCAGGGTGTCGCTGTCCGGTGCTGTGATGGATGTCACGTCCTGCAGCCGTGCGCCGTAGCGGACAGACTGCTGGGCGCGCAGCAGTGTATCAGCGGCATCACGTGCCGTCAGCGGCGTGCCATCGCTGAACAGGACGCTGCGCAGCCGAATCGTATAGGTGAAGGTCTCCGGGTCATAGCTCTCGCTCTGTGCCAGTACGTTTTCCGGTTCAAATTGGGCATTGAGCCGGTACAGCGGTTCATAGAGCAGGCAGCTGAGCGTCCACTGTATGCCGTCGCTGCAGGTGATGGGATCCAGTGTTTCGCCGCTGAGGTACGGCAGCACAAAGGTGGTGAGCGCCGGTGTTTCCTCCGGCGTATCGGTCTGGTAATAGTGGGACAGCTCACCCAGCGGATCGTCGGTGTAGACGCTCTCGTCCCAGTTGGCGCAGCCTGCCAGCAGACATACGGCCAGCACGGCAGCCAGCAGCGCAGGTATCCGTTTTTTCATGGGCGATCCTCCAGAGAGATCATGGCGATCTGACTGCCCCGGACGCTGCCCATCCGGCGGTGGCTCCAATACAGGTCGGGGCGGCAGGCGGTACAGTCGTCGGAGATGTCCGGCTGCGCCACACCTGTACGGCGCAGCCACAGGGCGTTGATGCCCTGCAGGTCAATGTGGTATTTATGGCCGTCCCAGGTGATATAGGGATCGGCGTCGGTACCCAATGCGGCGCGGAGCGCCTCCGGCACGTCGCCGTCTGTCTCAAAGCAGCACTGGCGGATCGCCGGACCGATGGCGGCACGGATCTGAGCGGGATCACAGCCGAACAGACGGGTCATCTCCTGCACGGTCTTGGCGGCGATGCCCAGTGCCGTGCCACGCCAGCCGGCGTGGCAGGCGCCGATGGCGCGGCGCACGGGGTCATACAGCAGGATCACGTTGCAGTCGGCGGAAAAGACCACCAGCGGCAGATGGGGCACGTCGGTGACCATGCCGTCCACGGAGGGGTAGTCCCGCTCACGCCAAAGACCCTTGCCTGTGTCGGCCTCCGTGACGTGACGCACTACGTCCTCATGGATCTGGTGGGACAGTACCACCCGGTGCACATCGGCGCCCAGCGCGGCGCAGAAGCGCCGGTAATTCTCCGTTACGTTTTCCGGGCTGTCACCGCGGCTTATGCCCAGATTCATACTGTCCCACGGTGCGGGGGAGACGCCCCCCAGACGGGTGGAAAAGCCGTGACACACACCGGAGAGCGCGTCGGCTGTCAGAAAGGTGACACCGTTTTTTGTTTGCGTATGGAACATATGACCTCCTTTGGGGAGACGTACAGGGCGGCGGCTGATGCCGCCGCCCTGTGTGGGTTCAGGAATGGTATTCTTTGCAGTCGCACTTTTTCCACTTCAGACCGCTGCCGCAGGGGCACAGGTCGTTGCGACCGATCTTGACGACCTTTTTGGGCTGCTTTTTCACAGTGCCGTCGCCGCCGACATTCTCAGTCATGCCGCTGGCGACACGCTCACGCTTGATCTCCTCGTTCTTCTGGACACGGACGCTGAACAGCCGGCGCACCGTCTCCTCCTGAATGGCGGAGATCATTTCCTCGAACATCTGCAGGGACTCCTTCTTATAGGCGTCCACCGGGTTGGTCTGGGCGTAGGCGCGCAGACGGATGCCCTGACGCAGATCCTGCATGGCATCGATGTGCTCCATCCAGTATTCATCCACCACCCGCAGCAGCACCACACGCTCTACCTCACGCATGATGGGGGAGGTGATTTCCTGCTCCTTCTTCTCGTAGAAGTCGGCGGCGGCGGCAATGAACCGCTCCGTCATATCCTCGGCGGTCAGAGAGGGCAGCTCCTGCTCGGTGATCCGGACGGCGTACTTGGGGAAGTACACGCCCTCTACGGTGCGCAGCAGCTCCTTGCACTGCACGGCGTTGATGTGGGGCTGTCCCAGGAACACAGCGTGCACCTGATTGCTGATGGCGGTGTTCATCATGTTCAGGATGGTCTCCTTCACATCCATGCCGTCCAGCACCTTCTTGCGTTGACCGTAGATGATCTCGCGCTGCTTGTTCATCACGTCGTCGTATTCCAGCACCGACTTACGGGTCTGGAAGTTGCGGGACTCCACCGTGGTCTGCGCCTGCTGGATGGTCTTGGTGAGGAGCTTGTTTTCAATGGGCATATCCTCGTCCACATTGAGCCGCTCCATCATGTTGGTGATCCGGTCGCCGCCGAACAGACGCATCAGATCATCCTCCAGCGAGATGTAGAACCGGGTCTCACCGGGGTCGCCCTGACGGCCGGCACGGCCACGCAGCTGGTTGTCGATCCGGCGGGAGTCGTGACGCTCCGTGCCGATGATGAACAGGCCGCCTGCGGCGCGAACCTTGTCTGCCTCGCCGGCGATCTCGGCCTTGTGCTGCGCCAGCTTTTCGGCAAACAGCCGGCGGGCGTCCAGAATCTCCTGGTTATCCGTCTCCGCATAGCCGGTGGCCTCGGCGATCAGCTCGTCGCTGAGACCGGCCTTGCGCAGATCGTTCTTAGCCAGATACTCGGCGTTGCCGCCCAGCATAATATCGGTACCACGGCCGGCCATGTTGGTGGCCACGGTGACGGCGCCGAACTTGCCGGCCTGCGCCACGATCTCAGCTTCCTTTTCATGGTTCTTGGCGTTCAGCAGGTTGCAGGGGATACCCTCCCGCTGCAGCAGGTGCCCCAGCAGCTCGTTCTTCTCGATGGACACCGTACCTACCAGCACCGGCTGTCCCTTGGCGTGACACTCCTTGACCTGCCGGATCACGGCATTATACTTGCCCTTTTCCGTCTTATAGACGCTGTCTTCGTAGTCGATACGGGCGATGGGACGGTTGGTGGGGATCTCCACGATGTCCAGCTTGTAGATGGTGGCGAACTCCTCTTCCTCGGTCAGTGCCGTACCGGTCATACCGGAGAGTTTATTATACAGGCGGAAATAGTTCTGGAAGGTGATGGTGGCCAGTGTCTTGCTCTCGCGCTGCACCTGTACCTTTTCCTTGGCCTCGATGGCCTGATGCAGACCCTCGCTGTAGCGGCGGCCGAACATCAGACGGCCGGTGAACTCATCCACGATGATGATTTCACCGTCCTTCACCACGTAGTCCACATCACGGCGCATGGTGCCGTAGGCCTTAATGGCCTGATTGATGTGGTGGGAGATGGTGCTGTTTTCCGGGTCGCCCAGATTGTCCAGATGGAAGAACTCCTCCGCCTTGGCGATGCCGCGGGCGGTCAGCGTGGCGGTGCGGGCTTTTTCGTCCACGATGTAATCGGCGTCGATGTTGGGATCCTCTTCCTCCTTGGAGTCGGTCTCCGCGATGACGAAACGCTTGAGCCTGCGGACAAAGGCATCGGCCATGTCGTACAGCTGGGTGGACTTGTCGCCCTGACCGGAGATGATCAGCGGCGTGCGGGCTTCATCGATCAGGATGGAGTCCACCTCGTCCACGATGGCAAAGCTGTGGCCGCGCTGTACCTGCTCGCTGGCGTAGATGGCCATGTTGTCACGCAGATAGTCGAAGCCCATCTCGTTATTGGTGCCGTAGGTGATGTCGGCGTTATAGGCTTTCTGCCGCTCTTCCTTGGTGAGGTCGTGGATGATCAGACCCACGCTCAGACCCAGGAAGCGATGTACCTTGCCCATCCATTCGGAGTCGCGCTTGGCCAGATAATCGTTGACGGTGACGATGTGGACGCCCTTGCCGGTCAGTGCGTTCAGATAGGCCGGCAGCGTGGCCACCAGCGTCTTGCCTTCACCGGTCTTCATCTCGGCGATGCGCCCCTGATGCAGCACGATGCCGCCCACCAGCTGGACGGGGTAAGGGCGCATACCCAGCACGCGGTCAGCCGCCTCCCGCACGGTGGCAAAGGCCTCCGGCAGGATGTCGTCCAGCGTCTCGCCGTTTTGCAGGCGTTCTTTGAACTCCGGCGTCTTGGCCTGCAGCTGGGCGTCGGTCAGTGCCTTGTATTCGTCCTCCATCGCCACGATCTTGTTGACGATGGGCCAGATGGATTTCAATTCCCGTTCGGAATAGGTGCCGAACAGCCTGGTGATCAGTCCCATATATGTTACGATCCTTTCTGTGAAAAGAGTGTATTAAAGGGTGTGTTGTAAAATAATAAAATTACACAAATCTCATTATATCATAGATCGATGCCATATGCAAAGGAAATTTGGCGGCGCGAAGGTTCGGCTTGCCTGCGGCGCGGAAAGGTGGTACAATACAGATAAGAAGCGAAACCGCGGAGCCATATCGGCTATCACTCTGTAACAGGAAAGGATGTACGCCATGAAGCTGAGCTTTTTCGGCGCTGACCAGTGCGTGACCGGCAGCTGCCATTGTCTGGAGGTAAACGGAAAGCACATTCTCATCGACTGCGGCCTGCAGCAGGGACGCGATGAGGTGGACAACGCCACATTGCCCTTCCATCCCGGCAGCATCGACGCGGTGCTGGTGACCCACGCCCATATCGACCACTCGGGGCGCATCCCCATGCTGATCAAAAACGGCTTTCAGGGACGCATCATCACTACCCGCCTCACCGCCAACCTGCTGAACATCATGCTGGCGGACTCCGCCCACATTCAGGAGAGCGACGCGGAGTACCAGAACCGCAAGAACCAGCGTGCAGGCCGCCCTGACGTGGAGCCGCTGTACACGGTGGCGGACGCCATGCGGGTGCCGGAGTTCCTGCAGACCTGCGAGTATGATCAGACCATCGACGTGTGTGAGGGGGTAAAGGCCACCTTTATCGATGCCGGCCATCTGCTGGGCAGCGCCTCCATCCTGCTGGAGCTGGAGGAGAATGGCGAAAAGCGAACCATCGTGTTCTCCGGTGACATCGGCAACGTGGATCAGCCCATCATCCGGGATCCCCAGTTCTTCAACGGCGCAGACTACGTGGTGATGGAGAGCACCTACGGCAACCGCAACCACACGGAAGTGTGGAGCTATACGGACGATCTGGCTGCGATCATCAACGAGACGCTGGGCAAGGGCGGCAATGTGGTGATTCCCTCCTTCGCGGTGGGGCGCACCCAGGAGCTGCTGTACTTCATCCGGGAGATCAAGGATCGCCATCTGGTGACATCCGTGCAGGACTTCCCGGTATATGTGGACTCGCCGCTGGCCAAGTCCGCCACCAGAATTTTCTGCGGTGATCTGCGGGGCTATCTGGATGAGGCGGCACTGGCGTTGGTACAGGACGGCACGCATATGTTCAACTTCCCCGGCCTGCATCTGACGGAATCGGTGGAGGAGTCCAAGCTGCTGAATATGGATAAGACTCCCAAGGTGATCATTTCCGCCAGCGGTATGTGTGACGCCGGCCGGATCCGCCACCATCTGAAGTATAACCTGTGGCGCGCCGACAGCGCCGTGGTGTTTGTGGGCTTCCAGTCCCCCGGTACGCTGGGGCGCACCCTGCTGGACGGTGCCCAGAGCGTGAAGCTGTTCGGCGAGGATGTGGCCGTGCGGGCGAAGATCGTCAACTTCCAGGGACTCAGTTCCCATGCCGACCGGGATCATCTGCTGGACTGGATCTCCCGCTACAAGGCGCCCAAGCCGCAGCACGTATTTGTGGTGCACGGCGACCGGGAGGTGGCACCGCTGTTTGCGGAGGCTGTCAGTGCTATGGGCTTTACGGCCCACGCGCCGCAATACACCGAGGAGTATGACCTGCTCACCTGCACCCAGCTGGCCAAGGGTTATCTGCCGGAACGCAAGAAGGTGTCCTTCGACGGACAGAGCGGCCACACAAGCGTGGTCTATCAGAAGCTGCTGCAGGCACTGGATGCCCTGCAGGCACTGGTACGCCGCAGCAAGGGACGGGACAACAAGACGCTGGGCGCGATGGCCGAGGCGATCCGCAAGGTCACAGAGAAGTACGAGTTTTAACAGAATTGGAGGGAAGCCGCTGGTTTCCCTCCAATTTTAGAAAGGGCTTTCATGGAAACACTGCAAAAAAACCAAATCGTTCGTGCCGAGATCGAGGGCTATTCCTCCGAGGGACTGGGCATTGCCCGGGTGGAGGGACAGGTGGTGTTCGTCCACCGGGCGATCCGGGGCGAGGACTGCGACATCCTGCTGATGAAGGTGCTGAAAAATGCCGCCTTTGGAAAGGTGGTGCAGGTGCACCGGTCGTCGCCCCACAGGCAGGAACCGGACTGTCCCTGGTACGGGCGGTGCGGCGGCTGTGACTTCCGCCATATGGACTACGCCGAAGAGCTAGCGGCCAAGCGTCAGCGGGTGCAGGACGCGCTGAGCCGCATCGGTGGCAGCGATGTAACGGTGGAGGAGATCCTGGGCGCGGCGGAGACGGAGCGCTACCGCAACAAGAGCCAGTATCCCGTGGCACCCAACGGCACTGTGGGCTTTTACCGCGCCCGGAGCCATGAGGTGGTGCCGGTGGAGACCTGCCGGATCCAGCAGGAGACGGCGGATGCGGCGGCGCAGGCGGTGCGGCAGTATATCCGGCGGTTCCGCGTTCCCTGCTACGACGAACGGACGGGACGGGGACTGCTGCGGCACGTGTATGTGCGTACCAACGGCGCCGGGGAGTGCCTGATCTGTCTGCTGGGCAACGGTGAGCGGGCGCCCCACGAGGCGGAACTGGTGACGCTGCTGCGGCAGGCGGTGCCGTCGGCGGTGGGCATTGTCTGGGGCGTCAACCGAAAAAAGGGCAACGGGATCCTGGGCGACAGCTATCGGACGCTGTGGGGGGCGGACACCCTGCGGGATACGCTGTGCGGCCTGACCTTCCGGCTGAGCGTGCCGTCGTTCTATCAGGTGAACCGGGCGCAGGCGGAGGTGCTGTATCAGAAGGCGGTGGAGTTTGCCTCGCTGACGGGCGAGGAGACGGTTCTCGACCTGTACTGCGGTGCCGGCACCATCACGCTGTGCATGGCGCGGCGCTGCCGGCAGGCCATCGGTGCGGAGATCGTGCCGGCGGCCATTGACGACGCCCGGGAGAATGCCGGAGCAAACGGCGTGGAGAACGTGGAGTTTTTCTGCGGCGACGCGAAGGAGACGGCGGCGGAGCTGGCAGCACGGGGGCTGCGACCTGACGTGATCTGTGTGGATCCGCCCCGTAAGGGTCTGGCGCCGGAGGTGGTGGAGGCTGCGGCGGCCATGGCGCCCCGGCGCATCGTGTATGTCTCCTGCGACCCGGCCACGCTGGGGCGGGATGTAAAGCGGTTCGCCCAGCTGGGCTACCATGCCGTCCGCGCCGCAGCGGTGGATCTCTTCCCACGCACGGCTAATGTGGAGAGCATTGTGCTGCTGGAGCGGGGATAAAATTATGAAGAAAGGGGGTGCGTTTCCGGTCGGAAACGCACCCCCTTTTCAGCGTGCCGATTAGAGTTTTGTTACGGCACGCATTTCGATGTAGCCGCGGGTGCCGCGGGGCTCCAGCTGGATACGTGGCATATTGTCATCCCATTGATAGCCGGTGACGGCGGGATCATACCTGTCCATGGCCTGCTGGAGGCTGGAGATGGCGTCGCAGTAATCCTCCTCATCAAAGGGCTCGCCCTGAAACATGAGGTACGCCGCTTCGGGCAGGGCGATCACATCGAAGCCGTCGGGGATCGGACCGTTGTAGTCGGTGGGAATTTCCACACCCTGTACATATGTGGAAGTGCCTGGCTCTTTATAGGCCTCCGGCAGCCACAGGCACACCGGCTCGCCGCACAGCGAGTCCACGCTCAGCAATATGCCCCACACGTCGCAGCCTACCTCTTCGCAGTAGGGAAAGTAATCCTGTGCGTTGATGCCCCGTTTGATGATGACCTTGTGCGCAGGCTTGCGGATGACCTGTATGAAAATATTTTTGGTGTCGCTCATTGTGGCAGTTTCCTTTCGCAAAGCTCTGAATTTCGCGCCGTAAGCAACAAAAAGCGTGATGGGAATGGGATCTCGGGCATATTCACCGGGCGTCATACCGAATTCCCGGACAAAGGCGCGGATATAGCCGTCCACGCTGCCGAAGCCCAGAGAAAACGCTGTGTCGGTGATGGGGCAGTGCTCATTTTTCAACCGCAGTGCTGATCTGGACAGCCGCAGCCGTCGGACATACTCCGCTACAGTCAGACCCGTGTATTCCCGGAACAGTCGGTAGGAGTACCACGGCGAAAACAGTGACTGGCGGGAAAGCTCTGCCAGGCTGATGCTCTCCTCCAGATGGGCGTCAATGTAGTCCTGCATACGCTGTACGGCTAAGATCTGTTCCTTCATGTGTGTTACCTCCTGCGTGATGTTCCTATTGTAGCGCGTGGAGCAGAAGATCACTCGATGTTTTTTGCTCTTTTGACGGCGAAAGTCAAACAGGCAGCGGCAAAATATTTTGCCGCTGCCTGTACTTTATCTTGACATACCACCAAAAATATGGTAGACTAAGGCGCTTATATTGGAATGATGGGGACATATCCCCTTTTACTGTTCCAGTATACCATTGCCGGAAGAGAAATACAAGTGGTTTGCGGCAAAAATGCCAACAAATCCACGCGTATCAAAATGGCAATTATCCATGTTCATAAAAATTTGAAAATACAGCGGTCTGGGGGCTCCGGCGGAAAAAGAACGGCGGCGTGAACAGGCGGCAGAACAAACAGAAAGGCGTGATGGACTAACATGGCCAAGGACAAGTATTACGGCAAAACCGTGCGTAAAAACTTTGCCCGACACGAAGAAGTAGTGGCAATGCCCAACCTGCTGGAAATCCAGAAGGACTCGTACAAGTGGTTTCTGGAAAGCGGTCTGCGCGAGGTATTCAGCGATGTGGACGTGATCTCCGACTATGCCGGTAATCTGGAGCTGAGCTTCATCGATTACACCATGGACGAGAAGCCCAAGTATGACGTGGAGGAGTGCAAGGCGCGTGACGCCACCTATGCCGCCCCCATGAAGGTGAAGGTGCGCCTGCACAACAAGGAGACCGGCGAGATCAAGGAGCAGGAGATCTTCATGGGCGATTTCCCCCTGATGACCCACTCCGGCACCTTCGTCATCAACGGCGCCGAGCGCGTGGTGGTCAGCCAGATCGTCCGCTCCCCCGGCATCTACTACGGTAAGGAGATCGACCTGAAGACCGACCTGCCCCTGCTGACCAGCACCGTGATCCCCTATCGTGGTGCATGGCTGGAGTATGAGACGGACACCTCCGAGGTGTTCTGGGTGCGCATCGATAAGAACCGTAAGCTGCCCATCACCTGCCTGATCCGCGCTCTGGGTCTTAAGACCGACGCGGAGATCCTGGAACATTTCGGCGACGATGAGCGCATCGTGGCCACTATGGAGAAGGACACCTGCAAGACCTACGAGGAGGCGCTGCTGGAGATCTACCGCAAGCTGCGTCCCGGCGAGCCCCCCACGGTGGACTCCGCCCAGACTCTGCTGCAGAACCTGTTCTTCGATCCCCGCCGTTACGATCTGTCCACGGTGGGTCGCTACAAGTTCAACAAGAAGCTGACCTTCTGGGTGCGGGGCAAGGGACAGAAGCTGGCCGCGCCTGTGGCTGATCCCACCACCGGCGAGCTGCTGTTTGACGAGGGACACGTGCTGACCTCTGACGAGTGCGCCAAGCTGGACGCCATCGGCGTCAAAGAGATCTCCGTGGTGCTGGATACCGGCAAGGTGCTGCGCATCACCACCAACGGTATGTGCGATATGTCCCACTATGTGGACTTCGACCCCTGGGAGAAGTGCGGCATCAAGGAGCGCGTCCGCTTCGACGTGCTGCAGGAGCTGCTGGCACAGTATCAGGGCGAGGAACTGATCGAGCAGTGCCGTCTGCACGCCGACCAGCTGGTGCCCAAGCACATTGTGGTGGACGACATCTTTGCCTCCATCAACTATATGAACGCCCTGGCACACGGCCTGGTGACCCGGGATGACATCGACCATCTGGGCAACCGCCGCCTGCGCTGCGTGGGTGAACTGCTGCAGAACCAGTTCCGTATCGGCTTCTCCCGTATGGAGCGCGTCATCCGCGAGCGTATGACCATTCAGGATCTGGACATCGTGACGCCCCAGAGCCTGATCAATATCCGTCCTGTGACCGCCGCCATCAAGGAGTTCTTCGGCTCCAGCCCGCTGAGCCAGTTCATGGATCAGACCAACCCGCTGGCCGAGCTGACCCACAAGCGCCGTCTGTCCGCTCTGGGTCCCGGCGGTCTGAGCCGCGAGCGCGCCAACATGGAAGTCCGTGACGTGCACTACAGCCACTATGGCCGTATGTGCCCCATTGAGACGCCTGAAGGCCCCAACATCGGCCTGATCTCCTATCTGGCCACCTATGCCCGCATCAACGAGTACGGCTTTATCGAGGCTCCCTTCCGCGCCGTGGATCACGAGACCGGCAAGGTGTCCAACGACATCACCTATATGACCGCCGACGTGGAGGATCAGTATATCGT
>CAKTMQ010000016.1 GCA_934573945.1 uncultured Oscillospiraceae bacterium
TTCCGGCTTTCACACGGCTGTCTCGCGGACAGCTTCGTTAGATTACCACATCCTCCTCCTATTGTCAATGCTTTTTTACGATTTTATCAAAAAAAGTTTTGTCTGGTATAAGCACAGCAGAAGGCGGGCTGTGCAGCCCGCCTTCCAGCTTATTTTACCTGTTTTATTTCTCCACAGCCAGTGTATATACGCTGCCATCCGTCACCGCCGTCATGTCTACGCCGGTCTGGGAACTGGCGCCATCCACATAGAATGCCCAGAAAGTCTGATCCTTGTCATAGTCAGCCGTGATTCCGTTGACAACTTTGACGTAAAGGCCATACTCGCTCTGCTCGCCCTGGATGATGTCCAGCTTGCTGAGTGCCGCACCCACCGTCTCCTCATCGGTGTTGATGGTGGCGGTAACGGCTTTCCCCTCCGCATCCTTGATCTCCAGCGTAAAGCTGTGCGCACCCTCGCCCAGCACAGCGCCGTCTGTCACAACTGCGCCGCCTTTCGCCGCCGGCGCACTGCCGCAGCCCGCCAGTCCCAGTGCCAACACCAAAGCCAGCACGATCGCCAAAAACTTTTTCATAGCATATCCTCCTTATTTATCCAGCAGCCCAATCAGCAGGCTGCCGCTGCGAACCGATACGGTGATCGGCTTGCCTATAAAATGATTGCTGACGCCCAGCGGAAATACCGCCGTCAGCACCGCATCCGAAAGTGGATACTGCGCGCCGGTGATCGAGACGCCCTCCGCGTCCGCCCCCAGACAGAACACTGACATGATCCCCTGCTCCTGCGCCGGAAAGGCGATCGACTCGTTCCGGATCACTGTATACCGCTCCCGGTTGCCATAGAGCCACCCACGGCCACCATGCATCGCCAGATACAGCAGTCCCTGCATATTGGCCAGCGTGTGGTCGCTGCGCGCACCGCCCATGCCACCGTACAGGTGAAACTCCCGCTCACCCCGGGCAAGCCCCTCCTTGACGGCCAACATCATATCACTGTCATCCTTTTCCACCGGCACACGGCGGATATGGTCAAACGCCGGCACCTCCGCCAACGAGTCGAAGTCACCCAGCAACAGTGCCGGCTCAATACCCTCCTGCCGGCAATAGCGCCAGCCGCCGTCCGCCGCGATGACAAGATCTCCCACCCCAGGGCGATACACCATACCATAATAGCCGCCTGCACCGAATATCACACACGCCATTCGTCTCTCCTCCTTACTGCCGCTGCCTGCGCCGACGCCACATCTGCGTAAAACGCCGCAGCAGCGCATCGTAGATCACAAACAAGGCCAGTCCCAGTCCAACTGTCGCCCACAGCAGCGCCGGAGCGGTATCGGCAAACTCCTCCACCACCGCATCCAGACAGAATACATAGAGCAGCAGTGCATACATGGTGCCCATCGAGACGACGGCCAGCAGCAGTTTGGCCAGCCAGCACAGTACCGGTACTCTGATCCTCTCCAGTCTTGGCTGCAGCAGCGGATAATATCCCAAAAAACAATAAACCGCCGCTGCTTCCTTGTCCGGACAAAGCAGCACAGCCAACAGAGCCACCGCCGCCCAGCAGCACCAGCTGTAAGCGCTCCGACACTCCTCCCGCACCGCCAGCAGCGCAAAGGAGGCCAGCATCGGGCAGGCATATACCGCCAGCGGCACGATGCCGCCCAGACACAGCAGCACCACACTCAGTGCCGCGATCATACTGCAAAGCGCCAGTTCCCTTGTCTTCTTTCTCATAAAAAACCTCTCCGGCCTCTCTATACCGCTTATCTTTGTGTGCCGACTATCATACCACAACACTGCAGGAAATGCAAATCAGCCGCGGCTGCAAATATTTTCCGGCAAAATCAAAAAAACTGTTGACAAATGCAGCAAAATGCGTATAATAGTTTTTGTTCGTCAGCACAGCGGGATTGTGTAAAGGTAGCACAGCGGACTCTGACTCCGTATGTGAGGGTTCGAATCCTTCTCCCGCTGCCAGCAAGAGGTCTGAAACCCATTGGTTTCAGACCTCTTTTCTTGTACCTGATCCTTTACTTTGACCCTTTAACCACCGCAGGTACAAAACCATATCCGTAACAGCACAGGTCATCGAATCGTATCTCAAGCCATATAACCTCCGACACCGCCCTTATCGGCCAACAGTCTGGACATACACCAGGCACTATGGTATAATCTGCGCATTGGAGGTGTTCGACATGATAAATTTTAACAAGGATTCCGTGTGGAATCTTCGTCCCATCAGTGTAGACTCCGTGCGAAACGAGGTACACGAGCTGCTTGTCAATGGCGAGGTCATCCATTCGGCTTTTAAAACAGTTCGGGATCAGCTCGTTTTTACAAACAAGCGCATTATTGCTATTGATATGCAGGGGCTCACCGGAACAAAGAAGTCTTTTTCCTTTTTACCCTATTCCAAGGTGCAGTTTTTCGCTATCCAAACGCCGAGTATTGCAGAGGTACTAAAAGACTCCGAACTGTATCTGGAGTTTTCAAGCGGTTTTTCTGCAACCTTTGAATTCAAAGGCAGTGTTGATACTTACGCGATCGGAAGAATGGTCGCGGAATACGTGGTTTCATAAAAAAGCCGTCCATAAGGCCGACTGACATAAGAAAACATACGGTTTTGCCTGTGCCTGTCCGGCTAAAATCATCCGAAATAATTCCCCCATACGTCAGTATGGGGGAATTTTTGCAGCCGATTTTATCTCGAACTTACTTTGGCAAAACTGCTTCGCACCAGAAAAGAGCGCATTTTGTGCAGAGACAAGGCGCGCTGCCGCAGGCATACTGGATGTCTGGCAAGGCAGCGCAACGTAGTCGTCTGTGCAAAATGCGCCTTTTATGGCGTGTGTTTTCTTGTGTCAGGCGGCCTAAAGGGCGGCTTTTTTCAATCACTTTTTGACAAACCCGGCAGAAGCGGAGGCGCGTTGCGCCTCCGCTTCTGCTTTCTGTATGGAGAGAATCACCGCAGCGGATCGTTTACCGATCCTTGCGCTTCTTGCTGACGATCCACGCGCCGCCCGTGACGGACAGCAGGCTCATGGCCGCGTAGATGGCAATACCCATATCGCCGGTTTGGCTGGACTTGACAGTCTTGCTGTCGTCCTTCTTCGTGCTGTCGGAGCCTGTGCTGCCGGTGCTCGTGCTCTTGGGATCGTTGCGCTTGAGCAGGCTGGCATAGACCACCTCGGCCGTGGTCAGCTTAATGAACTCGCCATGAGGCACCAGCGCCTTCTGGGCGTCGGTCAGGCTGTCATACGCCTTGCGCGCCGCCTTGATGGCGTCACCGCTCTCCTCGGTGACGCTGCCGATCTTGTTGATCGCAGCGATCACCGCGTCGGCTGCCGTCTGGTCATTCTGCTCCTCAGCGGGCAGCTTGGCGATGGACTCGGTCTTGGTGGCCTTGCACACCGTGCAGGTGAAGGTCTTGACGCCCTCGCTGGACACAGTGGGCTGTGTGGTCACAACGCCGCCGTCCCACTTGTGGCCGGCAGCTTTGCTGTCGGTAACGGTGGTGCGGCTGAGCTCTGCCTTGCAGACGGTGCAGTAAACCACCTCGTCGTGGGTGCCGTCCGTGGTGCAGGTGGCCTTGACCTCGTTCTCCTTGACAGCTGCGCCCTCGGTGTGACCGGTGGCCTTGTCAACAGCAGGCTCACGGCTGAGCTCCTTGCCGCAGGTGGCGCAATAGACCACCTCGTCGTGGGAGCCGGCCGTGGTGCAGGTAGCCGCGACCACATTCTCCTTGACGGGCGCCTCCTTGTCGGCGTGCAGGCAGGCGTATGCGCACACGGTGCACACGCCGTTGTCCCACTCATGTGCCGCTTCGCCGACCTTGACGGCCTCGCAGCACGTATACTGCTGCTTGTGGGTATCGGCGGTGGTGACCCACGCCAGCTTGCCGGTGTGGTTGTCAGGATCCAGTGCGCCGAAGCTGTCGCCGCAGGTACCGCAGACGGCCTGCTCGGTGCAGGTGGCCGCCTTGCCATCGGTGCCGACGGCATGATGGCCGTCCGCCGTGGCTATGCAGGCCACGTAGTACATCCGGACCACATCATCCTTCTTGATCTGATACTCGTCCAGCGTGGCATAGAGCGTGCCGATCTCAGGATCCTCGCCCTTGATGGGCATCTCACCGTTGACGGTGAACATCCAGCCGGACCAGGAACCGTAGGTCTTATCACCGGAGGCCATGGTCACGCTGTTGGCGTCGGTGATGCCGGTGATATAGCCGGTGGTACCGGTGTAGGTGTAGTTCGCCTTGGCCAGCACGTCCAGCAGCGCGTCAGCCGCCGTCTTGTGCTCGCCGGGACGGCTGGTAAAGGTATCGCTCAGGTCGGTAAACTGCTCGTTGAACGTATGCCCCTCCACATTGACGGTAACGTCGAAGGGCTGCTTGTTGGGATCCTCCACGCCCGTCGTGCCGATCACCTTGACCGTGACGGAAATGGGCTGCTTATAGAACTTGGCAAACTGCGCGTAAGCCTCGTCGTTCTGGAACTTCTCATAGTACTTGGCATACTCCGTGTAGGTCAGAACGCTGTCGATGGTCACATCGGTGTTGTACTCCGGCTGGGTCAGCAGCAGGTTCTCGTGTGCCACAACAGAAGGATTGGAGGAGCGGAAGCAGCGGTACTTCTGCGCATCATACCAGCCGTCGATGTCGTCGGCCTTGACGCCGGTAAAGTTATAGTCATCCATATTGCGGATGAACTTGTAGCCGTCACCGTCCGGTACGATCTCGATGAAGGACTGCATATCGAATTTGACATTGCTCTTGTCGCTGTTGGCCTTGCGGATGCCCTGCCAGTACACGTCCTCGGTGCAGACCCTCTTCATGAAGGCGGCGGCATTGTCCAGCTCATCCCGGGTCAGGGGCTGCACGGTCAGTGTCACAGACTTTCTGCCCAGAACCTTCATGGAAGCATAATCGCTGCCCTCACCGCTGGGGCGGTCAAGGATCTTCATCGTCACGGTGACGTTCTTGGCATCCTCGCCGGGCAGGGGACGATAGGTGATCATCCGCGCCACGTTGGCGGTAGCGGGATCGGCGGACACGACCACATCCGCATCGCTGGTTTCCAGCAGGATGGGCGTATACTTGCCGTCGAAGCCCTGTCCGTACTCAAGCAGGGAGATCACGCTGAGCTGCTTGGTGGTGGGGAATTGGATGTCAGAGGTGACATTCGCGTTCTCGATGGCCGCGCCGGTATTGAAGTTCTTCAGGCCGATCTCCTCGATGGCCTTGTTCAGCAGCTCATTGTAGTCCACCTCAGTGACCTGCTTGGTGCCCTTGACCTGAACCGTATAGACCTTGTTGATCTTCAGATCATCCCGGCCATTGTACACCAGCGTCATGGTCAGGGTCACAGCGGTGTCCTTTTCAGGCAGACTCACCGTGGCATTATAGGGGGCGAAGTAGGGATAGGAGACCGCGGTAACGGCGATCACCGCAGGATGGCTGGAAGTCCATGTGGCGGTGCTCCACAGCTCCAGATCGGTGCTGCTGTTGTAGTCCACCTTGCTCGCGTCCACAACGGCCTTCAGGGGATACTGGGGCAGACTGGTCAGATCACTGGCGCTCTCCACTGTTGTGGGAACGGTGATGCGCGCCGCCACGGCGTTCAGCGCAGCCATGGCCTTGACCTCATCCAGAGGAATACTGAACAGGCACTCCGTGGATTCCTTGGTGTAGGTCTTGTACGTCAGCACCAGCTTGGGACGCACGTTGCCGTTGGCGGCAGGAGTGGAGCCGTTCTCGTTCCACTTGAACCGGATGGTACCGTCATCCGCCACGCCCGCATAGTTGGAGGAGTTGCTGCTGTCGCCCGCCTTCACCGTCACGGTCACGTCCGTGATGCCGGCAGCCGTCAGCTTGGCCTGAACCATCGTCAGCGCGTTGGTATCCTTGCCGTAGATGACATTGTAGGTGCCGCTGATGGCCGTCTCGGCGGCTTCCAGCTTGGTATCAGCCTCCTGCTGCTCGGGGCTCTTGGCCTCCGTCCAGTTGGCATAGAGATTATAGGACTCGTTATCCTCGCTGCCGTCGCCCCAGTCATCCTCCTCCCAGGCACGGTTGATGGTGGCGCCGTCGGCGTACTTGATCGGGGAACCGCTATAGTTGCTCTCCGACCAGCCGGCGAAGGTGTAGCCCTCACGGCTGAAGCCGCAGGAAGCCAAGGTCACGTCCGTATCAAAAGGCGCCGCCTGATCGGCCATGGTGCCGGTGACAGAACTCTTGTCGGCATACTTGACATTGTACTTGATGATGTACTGATAGTCGCGCCACTTGGCGATCAGTGTCACCTCGTCCATGCCCTCGAAAACGCTGGCCGCAGTATCCTTGGTGACAGCCTCGCCGAAGGAGCCGTCAGCGTTCTTGATGTACCAGCCGTCCAGCGCCTTGTCCACGGGATAGTAGCTGTTCCACAGGCTGGGCAGGTTGGCACCCACCTTGTCCGGCGTCACGGTCTTGTCCGCGATGGTGCTCTTGTAGCCGTTGCCGTCGAAGTGCACGGTGACACCCTTCGTCCAGTGGGCGTACATATGGAAGCCCTCCTCGGCATCAACAGCGGTGAACTTATAGGACAAAGCCACCTTGCTGCCGCCCTCGGCCGCGTCGAACCAGCCGTCAAAGATATAGCCCGTGCGGACGGGGTCTTTGATAGAGCTGAACGAACCACCCTTGTCGGTATAGATGTAGTTGTAGTTGCTGCCCACGATGCCGGTGCGGGTGATGTCCTCCGCGCCCTCGTAGTTCAGGTGCAGCGTCACCTTCACCTGCCGACCCATCCACGCGGCGTAGAGGGTGACGGTATCGCCCTGCTTGGCAGTCAGGTTCTTCACCGTGCTGCCTGCGGCGGAACCGCTGGTAGAACTGGCGTAGCTGCCCCAGCCGTTGAAATTGTAGCCGGGACGGCTGTAGGTGTTCTC
This sequence comes from uncultured Oscillospiraceae bacterium, assembly GCA_934573945.1. GTDB lineage: Bacteria > Bacillota > Clostridia > Oscillospirales > Oscillospiraceae > Vescimonas. Next base: position 6,933 of record CAKTMQ010000016.1, read on the forward strand.
GGGCAGCGTAACATCCTCGTCATAGGTGGCGGAGATGGATTCCATCGCCGTGCCCTCACCCCCGTTAGCGTTGAAAGCGATGGTGTAGGTGATGGGCGCCCACTTGGCGGTGTAGGTCACGTCGCCGGAGATGACGGTCTCCGCCGTCAGCTTCTCCTCGCCGTTGAACCAGCCCTCGAAGGTATAGCCCTTCTTGGTGAGGTCAGCGGGGATGCGGCTGCCGATAGCGCCGTTCTGGGGCACCAGCACGGTGTCGCTGCTGTCGCCGTTGGTAAAGGTGACGGTGTAGGCGTCAGACCACACGGCGTACAGTTTCAGATCTGCGTCCATGGTGACGGCCGCGCCGTCCTGATACACCACGTCGCCGTCAGCGGAGGTCGCCCAACCGGCGAAGATCTTGCCCTCGCAGGTGAAGGTGTTGGCCTTCAGCGTACCCTTGCCGCCGAAAACCTTCTGCGTGGCAGTGTCGTCCGTACCGTTGTTGGCGTGGAACGTCACCACCAGTGCCTCACCGGCGGAGAAATTCCGCAGATAGACGCAGTCGTCAAGCTTGTCGCCGCTGCTGTCCTTCTTGTACGTCACAGTGAGCTTGTCGCCCTGCCTGGCGTCCAGCTCCAGCCCCGTCCAGTCCTGATCGCCGCTCGCATCCTGAACCAAAGAAGTCGTTCCCAGCGTGATGTTGCACTTGTCGTACTTGGCCTCTGAAGAAACCTTGTACTCAAAGGTCAGGTGGGTGTCCTCTGTAAAGGTCAGCGTCAGGGTGCTGGTGGAATTGCTCTTTGCCTTATTGCCGGACATGAGCACTTCCCCGCCGTCCTTGGTGCCGACCTTCCACGCGGTGGTGCCGGTACCCGGATTCGCCGAAACAGGCAGCCCTTCAAAGTACGCGTCCACGCTCCTGCCCGTGTTCTTAGCCCCACGCCTGACCGCAGAGGTCACGATGTCCGGCGTTACGGTATACGTATCCGCCGCCCACACGCTGGCGGGCACCAGACTGAACAGCATGACCAGTGTCAGCAATAGTGAGACAACTCGTTTTTTCATGTTGTGATCATCCTTTCTCTTTTCGTTATATAATAAAGACCCGCGCCGGGTCTGGACACATGAGGTTTGGCGGGAGAGGACGGCAACCCTCTCCCGCCGCTATGGAAAAGCAGCGGCCTGTGCCGCTTCCGGCTTGCAGCAGTACGTCGGTAGGTTTCTTTGCTTCGCAAAGAAACGGATCCCCATGGGGATCCACCCGAAAAAAATACGCACGGCCAAACCCGGCCGTGCGTAAAAAAATGCGCACGGCCAAAATGACCGCGCACAGGCGCTTCTCATCTTGGCTTCGGGAATGGCAAAACCAAACGACCCGATGCATAGCGTATCTGACTCATCCCGTCTGTGCGGGCATCACAGTGACCTTCTCGCGGGGCATCTCACCCCATTCCGCCGCCGATCCTCCAAAAGAACCGGCGCACCGTTCGTATATCAATTGTCAAGTTGAGTATATCACACCGTTTTCCAAATTGCAAGAGGTGCGTTCCGATATTGTCAATTACTTGACAAAAAAGTACAGCGGCGGCCGAAGCCGCCCCATACTCCACATTCTCACGCCGTCGCCGCCGCGGTCTCCCCCGCAGCGGAAAAACGGCGGTATTGCTTTCGGCTTTTCCGGAAAAAGCCGCGGATCGTCAGCAGCACAAAGCCGATCACCGCCGCATAATAAAACGGCAGCGCGATGTGCCACAGCGTCTGCGGCAGCATTCAGCCCGTACATCACGCCGCCCCGACAGTCGAACCGCCGCCGAACCAGCCCCAGACGTGCCAGAACTCCAGCGACCCCGCCGACAGACTGCACGCGATATAACCCAGCACGAAGCAGGCGGCAAACAGCGCCAGCACCAGCAGTGCCGCAGTGCGCAGACGGCGGTTGGTTTTCGGTGCAAACTGCGGGGCAACAGGCAGGCGACCCCAGCCGTGCGCCGATCTCCTCCTCAAAATAGCCATCCGCCTTCAGCTTGCGCAGCAGCGGATACACCGTGCCGTCCGCAATGTCGATGTATTTGGACAGAAATTCGGATATTTCATAGCCGTACCGATCCTGCTGCCGCAGCAGCGACAGCACGCACAGCTCCAGCACGCCTTTTTTATATTGTGGGTTCATAGGCATCTCCTCTCTATTATTTCTCTTTTCACTACTGCATTATATTCAGTAGTTTAATTTGTCAACCCCGAATTTTGTAAAATGCTCGTTTTTCTGTCAATCCCCCGCGAGGATTTCATTGACAAAATGTGCCATCGTGCGTATAATGGAGATTGACAAATGAATCACATAGAGTGCTCCTCCATTCGCCGAGGATGGCAGGAGAGAATAGACAACCGGGTGTAAATCCCGGACGGTGCCGCCGCTGTGTGCGTGGAGGTGCCGCACAGGGCGAAAGCCGGCCATTGGTTTGACCGAGAAGGCGTGCGGTGCTGTTGATGCGTAAGTCAGAAGACCTGCTCTGTGTCGTGTTCCCATTTCCCGATACCGCAGCAGATCGGGGTGGTATTTTCACTTTGCGGAAAAACGGCCGCGGTGATGGTGTTAACCATCACCGCGGCTTTTTATGCAGCAAGCCGAGGACGGTCTGCGCCGTCAGCTTTTCCATAGCGGCGGGAGAGATTTGCCGGTCTTTCCCGCCAACCTCATGTGTACGCCGGAAACGGCTCACTATATTTATATTGTGTTCCCTAAAAACATAGATACACGAGGAGGAAAGATCACACATGAAGAAACGGATTCTCTCCTTCCTGCTTGCACTGGTGATGGTACTCAGTCTGGTACCCACCGCCGTGTGGGCGGAAGGCCACGATGGACAAGTTCATGTCATCGTGGAAAACAGCACCTACAGCAAAGCAGACGGTGCGCCGTGGGACGGCACACTGGTTGACAAATGGATCGACCTGGACAGCGAGTCCACCATGATGTCCTGCGTTGAAAAGGCTGTTGAAAGCGTCGGCAGCAAGGCCAAAGTCAACGAGACCCAGTATGGCGCTTATCTGGCGTCCATCGACGGCCTCGGCGAATTCAGCGGCAGCGAAGCAGGCGGCTGGATGGGCACGCTGAACGACTGGTTCGTCAACGAGAGCTTCGCCAACTTCTCTGTCAAAAACGGCAAGCTGGCCGAAAACGACGAGATCCATGTCATGTTCACCATGGATATGGGTGCCGACATCGGCGGCGATTTCGAAAGCACGGACAGAAGTCTCAAGTCCCTGTCCTTCGGCGCTGGCGAGCTGTCCCCCGCTTTCAGCAGCGACACCTATGCCTACACCCTGACCGTTCCCGCCGACACCGCCTCTGTGACGGTGGATGCCGTTGCGGTCAACAAGAACTATCAGGTACACACCACCGTGGACAGCACGGAGTACAAGCGCAATGCCGACCTGCCCGTGATCCCCGTGTCCAACGGCACGGTCATCACCGTCACCTGCTGCGACGCCGGCTATGACAGCAATGTGGAAGACTCCGGCGAAGCCAAGGTCTACACCGTCACCGTGGCCGTCGAGGGCGCTGATCCCGACGTCACCACCGCCAAGGTCACCGTCCGCTCCCAGATGTACGGCGGCTACCTCCACAGCGTCTCCGCCATCGACGTTCCCTCCAACGCCGCTGAGTCCTATGGTCTCTCCGACGAGGTGAACGGCGTCTCCGCGCTGGACGCGCTGGTAAAGGCACACGAGCTGATCTATGATGATTTCTCCAAGGATACCCTCAGCACTTATCTGAATGTCAGCAGCACCGGCTGGATCAGCACCATTTTCGGTGTCACCACCTATGCCAGCGGCTTCTTTGTCAACGAGGGCTATCCCAATGACGGCGCCCCCTCCAGCTACGGCAGTGGCTACAACGGCACCTTCGTCACCAACACGGCGCTCACTGACGGCGATGTGGTGGACTTCTTTGTGTATGAGGACGAGGAGAGCTATTCCGACTACTACACCTGGATCGATGCTCCCGCCTCCGCCATGGACGGCAGCACCATCTCCGTCACCGTCAAGGGCTTTTACACCTCCAGCGCCTATCTCTACGCGACTCCCGCTACCCTGAAGGCCGCCGCCAAACCGGTGGAAGGTCTCCAGCTGGCCTGGCTGGATCCCGCCACCGGCGCTGTGACCGCCATTGAGAACGCCATCACCGATGAAAACGGCGCCGCCTCCATCACCGTGGACGCTGCAGCCGCCACCGGCTATCTGGTGGCCACCAGCTATGGCGATGCCGACAAGGACGAGCGCGTCTACGCGCTGATGAACCCCTCCGCTCAGATCAATGTCGTCACCGCTGAGCCGGTCATCTTCAAGGGTCTCCACGAAGCACAGCTGGCGTCCCTGAAGGTCTACACCTACACCGACGGCGTCAAGGGTGACGTCGATCTGCTGGACGGCGTCTCCACCGAGGCCGACGGCAACAAGCTGATGTACACCACCAGGCTGCCCGCCGGTGACTATCTGGTGGAGGGCTATGACGCCAACAAAGACACCTGCAACGGCACCATCGTCATCACCGTCGTAAAGGGTGAGAACACCTTCACGCTGAGCCGCGCCTATCAGATCTACGCCACCAACTCCGGCTGGGTCGAGGGCACCGACTATACCGTCTCCGTCAAGGTCACCGGCACGGACGGCACCGTGCGTCAGGTGCAGACCGGCAAGGCTACTTCCTATGGCACCCAGTACACCACTTGCCTGTTCATGTCCGGTGATACTGTCGCCGCCACCCTCACCCCCATCGGTGACAAGGCCGCCGACTACCTCCCGCTGGTGGTCAGCAAGAGTGGAAAAGACACGACCGATCAGGCCATTTCCCTCTCCGGCTCCGTTCCGCAGGCGCTGGGCGTGACCGTTACCGCCCCCGGCGGCTCCACCATCGACATGGGTACCTTCGGCAGCTACTATAGCTATACCTTTATCGACCCGGAGACCACCACTGAAAACCCCGACAGCAACACGGTGACCGCGGTGTTCCGCGTTCCCTCCACCAACCTCAACCACTTTGTCCGCGTCCAGAACCCCGACGGCGTCACCTACTGGACCTTCGGCAAGTACACGGACGGCAAGGAGATCGAGGTCACCCGCGAGGATCTGCATCTGGACGACAGCGTCAGCAAGGACACCGTCTATCGCTTCGACCACAACGTCTACGATCTGGGTAACATCTACCTGACCGTCAACCGTCAGGGCTACCTGCCCATGTCCGAGGGCGAGACCCGCGAGCTGGACGTGTTCCGCAACTGGCAGGCCATCGAGACGGCCATGAATGCCCAGATTGCCCTGCCCGACGTCCACTACAAGGTCGTCAACTTTGACGGCAGCGACAGCGACGTGGTCACCATCACCCCCGATGAGAAGAACAGCGCTCTGGCCACCATCTCCGCCAACAAGAGCGGCACCGCCATCGTACTGGTGACCTACGACGCCATGACCCACGCGCAGACGATGGGTGGCACCGGCAGCAAGGTGCTCTCCGCCATCTGGCCGGAGTTCACCGGTGTGTTCGTGGTCTCCGTGGGCGCTGACGGCTCCTCCATCCGGACCAACACCTTCCTGGATCGTCTCGACGCTACGATCTCCAAGGACGAGCAGAAGTATCTGGACGCTGAGCATGACATTCTGTTCTATCTGGGCAGCGAGGGCGCCAGCTACTCCTTCACCCCTGAGAGCGGCACCACCGTTACCGTGGCCCGCTCCACCGTGGGCAGCACCATGACCTTCAACGGCTTCACCTCCGCCGGCGTCACCACCGACGCCAACGGTCAGGTCACCGTTTCCGGTCTCACCACCGGCCGCCACATCATCCGTGTGGAGAAGAACGGCCTTGCCACCTATCAGGTGGTCACTGCCCGGGGCGTCAGCTATGACCTGCTGGATGCCGACGGCAACATCCTGCCTGACACCACTGAGCTGAACCCCGGCGACACCGTCACTGTGCAGTTCCACAATCTGGTCAGCCCCCGGGAAAAGCTCGCCGGTGTAAACAACTTCAACTTCTCCCTGTACTATCTGGATGCCGACGGCACGGTTTTCAAGTCCAACCCCGGCACCCCCTTTGGTCAATACGACTTCAGTGGTAACGCCGCCCGTCAGAAGTTCAACATCACCATCCCCGCCAAGGCGGAGGGCTATACCTACACCCTGACCGGTACCATCAAGGTCGGCGGCTTTGCCGGTGTCCCCACCCACCGCGGCATCTCCTATACCACCGGTATTGACCGCCAGTACGGTACCAATCCCGCTATCAATCTCAGCCGGCTGCCTGAGCTGACCCTGAAGCTGACGGGCTACGCGGAGAATCAGGCCGTCCTGCGCGTGCAGGAGCTGATCGCCGCCATCGGCACCGTGACGCTGGACTCCAAGTCCGCCATTGACACCGCCCGCACCGCCTACGATGCCCTGAACGAGACGCAGCAGGCCAAGGTCAGCAACTACGACGTGCTCACCGCCGCCGAGGCGGAGCTGGCCAAGCTGGAAAAGGCCGCTGTTGACAGCGTTAAGGCACTCATCGACGCCATCGGCGACGACATCACCCTCTCCTCCGAGAAGGCCATCACCGATGCCCGCACCGCCTTCACCGCCCTGCGCAGCGACCTGCAGGCGCAGGTGGATAACCTGTCCAAGCTGACCGCCGCTGAGAACCAGCTGGCCAAGCTGAAGCAGGAAGTCAAGGACGTGGAGGATGCCATCTATGCCATCGACGACGATGTGACGCTGGAATCCGAGCCCGAGATCATCGCCGCCCGCGAGGCCTACAACGCCCTGACCGAAGAGCAGCAGGATACCGTCTCCAACTACCCGATCCTGGTAGCCGCTGAGACGCGCATCGCCGAGCTGAAGGTGGGCAACATCTACAAGACCACCGGCGACTACATCGCCAACCAGGGCACCCCCGGCTTCGGCAGCATGGGCGGCGAGTGGGCGGCACTGGGTCTGGCCAGATCCGGCCGCACCGTCCCCGGCGGTGAGAGCTATTACAACACCGTCGTCAAGTCCATCAACGAGACCATCGACGCCAACGGCCGTCTGGATCCCAACAAGCCCACCGAGAACGCCCGCGTCATTCTGGCGCTGACCGCCATCGGCAAGGACGTGACCAACGTGGACGGCCATAATCTCCTGCAGGGTCTGGACAGCATGGCCTTCGTCAAGAAGCAGAGCGTCAACGGCCCCGTCTGGACGCTGCTGGCGCTGGACAGCCACAACTACACGCCGCTGGGCGACGTGACCCGTGAGGCGCTGGTGGATGCCATTCTGGCCACCCAGCGCAGCGACGGCAGCTGGCCCGTCATGGCCAACAAGAAGTACGCCGACGTCGATATGACCGCCATGGCGGTGCAGGCGCTGGCTCCCTATTGCAAGACCAACGCCAGGGTCAAGACCGCTGTGGACAGCGCACTGGCCTTCCTCTCCGATGCCCAGAACGCCAACGGCACCTACTCCGAGAACGTGGGCGGCACGGCCAGTCTGGAGTCCGGCGCGCAGGTCGTGGTGGCGCTGTGTGCACTGGGTCTGGATCCTGACAACGACAGCCGCTTCATCAAGAACGGTGTCTCCGTGCTGGATGCCATGACCAGCTTCTACGTCACCGGCGGCGGCTTCCGCCACGTGATGACCGGTGACATCAACACCATGGCCACCGAGCAGGGCTACTACGCACTGGCCGCCTACTTCCGCATGATGAACGGCAAGACCTTCCTCTATGACATGACCGACATCTGCGATGTGGGCAAGCACACCGGCAACTGGACAGTCACCAGGGAAGCCACCTGCACCCAGGACGGCTCCCAGACCCGCACCTGCACCACCTGCGGCATTGTGGAAACGCAGGTCATCGCCAAGCTGGGTCACAAGGCCGGCAACACCTTCTCCATAAATGAGCTGTATCACTGGAATACCTGCATCAGATGCGGCCTGGAGATGAACAAGGCGAAGCACTCCTTCTATCTGGATCAGTGCATCACCTGTGGCTACCGCAACAACTGCACCCGTCTGGTGTTCGATGCCGTCACCGTCCCCGATGATCTCAAGGACAACGACAAGCTGAACACCCCCGAGAAGATCATCCAGCACATGAACACCCGCATCGTGGCCAAGGACAGCCGTTACACCGCTGCCAACACTCTGGTCATGGATGTCCGGCTGGAGATCCAGAACGCTGACGGCACCTGGCGCGAAGCCACCGCCGAGGACATGGCCGCCACCGGCAAGATCGACGTGCTGCTGCCCTACCCCGCCGGCATCAACAGCACCAATTACACCAAGTATGACTTCCTGGTGACCCATATGTTCACCAGCACCGTCAACGGCAAGACCCCCGGCGACGTGGAGTTCCCCGCTGTCACCAAGACCGCCAACGGCCTCTATGTCACCCTCACCGGTCTGTCTCCTGTGGCCATCAGCTACACGGTGCACACCGACAGCAATGACCCCGCGCCTACGCCCACGCCCGGCACTACCACCGGCGGCACCGGCTCCGGCGACAAGGTCACCAGCTCCAATACCGGTGACAGCAGCCAGATGACCCTGTGGATCGGCACCGTCATCCTCTCCGGCGCAGCCATCACGCTGCTGCTGCAGAAGAAGAAGCGCCAGTCCCGCTGATCGTTCCTTTCATACACCGCGCAGGGGCGTCTTATGACGCCCCTGCGCAAAGTGCCATTTAAGAGGTTTGTATAGCATGAAGAAAAACCACGTAAAACAGCTCCTGGCCGCACTGTTGGCGGCATTGATGCTGCTGTCTCTGACTGCTTGCGGCGGTTCCTCCGCCTCGGACGATACCGATACACCCACCCCGTCGCAGCAGGAGACCGCCTCCGGCAGCGAGGCAAAGCCCTCCGGCCAGACCGGCGCTGCCGCCGACAGCAAAAAGGACACCGCCGCGGACAGCGGCACCGCCGACAAGCCGGCACAGAGCGACACTAAGGCCGATACGAAAACAGATACAAAAGCAGACACCAAGACTGACGTAAAAACCGATACCAAAAAGGACACCAAAACCGACACCAAGACGGATACCAAGCCTGACACCAAGACAGATACCAAGCCCGACACCAAGACAGATACAAAAACCGACGACAAGACCGACACCACACCCGAGACAAAGCCGGATAGCCCGTCCACACCTTCCACTCCCTCTACCCCGTCTACGCCCTCTACGCCTTCTACCCCTTCCACACCCTCTACGCCGACACCGAAATCCCTCTCCTGCACCATCTCCATCTCCTGTCACACTATTCTGGACAACATGGATATGTGCAATGGGAGTAAGCAGTCGCTGGTACCCTCTGACGGCGTCATCCTCTCTACCACTACCGTCACCTTCGAGGACGGCGATACGGTCTACGATGTGCTCCAGCGCGTCTGCCGCGACAACGGCATCCACATGGACTCCGTCTGGACGGCCAAGTACAACAGCGCTTATGTCAAGGGCATCAATAACCTCTATGAGTTCGACGTAGGTGAGGGCTCCGGCTGGATGTACAAGGTCAACGGATGGTTCCCCAACTACGGCTGCTCCAGCTACCGCCTCAAGGACGGCGACGTGATCTGCTGGGTCTACACCTGCGATCTGGGCGACGACGTCGGCGGCGGCTATATGAGTTGAATTTCCCCGTTCTTTAGGGTATAATGAATTGATTTTACGCGCTTATGGAAAGGAGGCTCACCCCATGTCTGATACGTTTTCCCGCTATCACCCGTCGGTGAACTTCCTCTTTTTCGCGTTGGTGCTGGTCTATGCCATGGTGCTGATGCACCCCGTGTGTCTGGCCATCTCGCTGGCAGGCGCCGTGTGCTACGCCGTGCAGCTCCATGGCCGCAAGGCTGTGACCTTCAGTCTGCGCTTCGCCCCGCCCGTGCTGCTGCTGGCAGCCATCGTGAATCCCGCCTTCAACCACGCCGGCGTGACGATCTTGACATATCTTCCCACCGGCAATCCCCTGACGCTGGAGAGCATCCTCTATGGTCTGGCCTCCGGCGCCATGCTCTGCGCGGTATTGCTGTGGTTTATGAGCTTCAACACGGTGATGTCCTCCGATAAATTCGTCTATCTCTTCGGTCGGGTCATTCCCGCCCTGTCGCTGGTGCTGAGCATGACGCTGCGCTTCGTTCCCCGCTTCAAGCAGCAGCTGGACGTTGTACGTCAGGCACAGTTCTGCATCGGCCGGGATGCGGATACCGGCAGCGTGTGGCAGCGGGTACGCAAGGCCGTCACCATCTTCTCCATTATGGTCACCTGGGCATTGGAAAACGCCATTGAGACCGCCGACAGCATGAAGAGCCGGGGCTACGGTCTGAAAGGACGCACCGCCTTTTCCATCTACCGCATGGAGGAGCGTGACCGCATCGCCCTGCTGTGGCTGGCCTTCTGCGGCATCTATCTCTTCTGCGGCTGTCTGGCCGGCGGACTGAAATGGTGGTACTTTCCCATGCTGCAGGGTACCCTGACCCAGCCCATGACCATCAGCTTTTATCTGGTGTATCTGGCACTGTGCCTGACACCGGTGATCCTCAATGAAAAGGAGGCGCGGACATGGCGATCCTCACCATCGAAAACCTGACCTTCTCCTACCCGGAGCAGACCGTCCGCGCCATCGACGATCTCACGCTCACCGTCCCGGAGGGCGCCTTTGTGGTGCTGTGCGGTCCCTCCGGCTGCGGCAAGTCCACCCTTCTGCGGCAGCTGAAGCCCGCGCTGGCGCCCCACGGCGCCCGGTCAGGCCGCATCCTGTTCCGGGATACGCCCTTGGAGCAGATGGACGAGCGCACCCAGGCCGCCCGCATCGGCTTCGTCCAGCAATCCCCGGAAAATCAGGTCGTCACCGACAAGGTGTGGCACGAGCTGGCCTTCGGGCTGGAAAGTCTGGGCACGGACACCCCCACCATTCGCCGCCGCGTGGCGGAGATGGCGGCCTTCTTCGGTATCGAGGACTGGTTCTACCGGGACGTGAGCCAGCTCTCCGGCGGTCAGAAGCAGCTGCTGAACCTGGCCTCTGTGATGGTCATGCAGCCAGACGTGCTGATCCTGGACGAACCCACCAGCCAGCTGGATCCCATCGCCGCCTCGGACTTTCTGGCGGTGCTGGGCAAGATCAACCGGGAGCTGGGCACCACCATCCTGCTGACCGAACACCGTCTGGAGGAGGCCTTCCCGCTGGCCAGTATGGTCGCCGTGATGGACGGCGGCCGGCTGCTGTGTACCGGCACTCCTGCCCAGGTAGGACAGCAGCTCAAAGCGCTGGGGCACCGGATGTTCCTGGCCATGCCCGCCGCTATGCGGATCTGGGCAGCGGTGAAGTCCGACGCCTCCTGCCCCGTCACCGTCCGGGAGGGGCGTGATTTCCTGCAGACATTCGCATCCCGCAAGCCGCTGCTGCCCCTGCCCGAGGAGCCCCGGCAGCCCAGACGGGAGGCCGTCATCACCGTAGAGGGTGCCTGGTTCCGCTACGAAAAGGACACTCCCGACGTGGTAAAGGGGCTGGATCTCCAGCTGCACCGGGGTGAATTTCTGGCGCTGCTGGGCGGCAACGGCGCGGGCAAGAGTACCACGCTGAAGCTGCTGTCCGGCCTGCGTAAGCCCGACCGGGGCGATGTGTCCGTCTCCGGCACGCTGGGGATGCTGCCACAGAACCCTCAGACGTTGTTTGTGAAGAAAACCGTCCGCGAGGACTTGTTCGAGATCTTCTCCGGCAGCAAGCTGCCCCGTCAGGACCAGGAGACCCGGGTGGCGCAGATGGTACAGCTGTGCCGTCTGGACACGCTGCTGGATCGCCACCCCTACGACCTGTCCGGCGGTGAGCAGCAGCGTGCGGCACTGGCCAAGGTGCTGCTGCTGCGCCCGGAGATCCTCCTGCTGGACGAGCCCACCAAGGGTCTGGACGCGGAGTTCAAGCAGACCTTCGCCCAGATCCTCCGTGCCCTGCTGGCACAAGGTGTGTCGCTGCTGATGGTGAGCCACGATGTGGAGTTCTGTGCCCGGTATGCCCACCGCTGCGCTCTCTTCTTTGACGGCAGCGTTGTCACCGAGGGGACGCCCCGCGCCTTCTTCTCCGGCAACAGCTTCTACACCACCGCCGCCAACCGTATCGCCCGGCCTTTGGAACCTCAGGCGGTGACGGCTGAAGATGTGATGACCCTCTGCGGCGGTGATGTGCCGCCTATGCCGGAGCTGCCCCAGGCGGTGCCTCCCCTGCCGGAACCTGCGGAGGAGACGCCGGACTGGAAACCGAAAAAGCTGCCCCTGTGGCGCAAGGCGCTGGCGGCGGTATCCGGCCTTGGCGCGGCGGCCATCTTTCTATACGCCACCTCTGTCACGGAGCTGTCCAGCGCCGTCACCCCCGAGGGGCTGACAGAGCTTGGCAAACAGCAGCTGTGGCTGTATCTTCTCTTCTGCGGCCTGATGCTGGTGCTGGCGCTGTCCATCGGCCGCCGCTCCAAACCGCCTGTGCTGGTGCAGCAGCCGGTGGAAAAACGGCATCTGTCCAGGCGTACCGTCGCCGCTGCCGTGATGATCCTGCTGCTCATCCCGGTCACGCTGTTTGTCGGTGTGACCTATCTGGGACGCAAGCAATATGCCATCACCTCCCTGCTGGTGTTGCTGGAGTGTATGCTCCCCTTCTTTCTGGTGTTTGAAGGCCGCAAACCTCAGGCACGGGAGCTGGTGGTCATCGCCGTGCTGTGCGCCATCTCCGTGGCCGGACGCGCCGCCTTCTTCATGCTACCCCAGTTCAAGCCGGTAATGGCCATGACCATCATCTCCGGTGTGGCGCTGGGCGGTGAGAGCGGCTTTCTGGTGGGGGCACTGTCCATGCTGGTGTCCAATATGTTCTTCTCTCAGGGACCATGGACACCCTGGCAGATGTTCTGTATGGGCATCATCGGCTTTCTGGCAGGCGTGCTCTTCCGCAAAGGATTGCTGCGCCGCAGCCGGGGCAGCCTGTGCGTGTTCGGTGCCTTCTGTGCCATTGTCATCTACGGCGGCATCATGAACCCCGCCTCCGTGCTGATGTGGGCCAGCACCGACACTCTGACGTGGCCGGTGCTGCTGACCTATTACGTCACCGGCTTCCCGCTGGACTGCATCCACGCCGCCGCCACCTTCTTTTTCCTGTGGATCGCGGCAGAACCCATGCTGGAAAAGCTGGATCGTATCAAGCTGAAATACGGATTGCTGACATAAGAAGAACCCGGAAGCTGTGCTTCCGGGTTCTTCTTATGCGATTCTTCACTTCGCCAGCGCTTCCGCCCACTGGCCGTATTTCGCCAGATTGGCATCCCGCTCCGCCGGATCCTTGCCGATGGTCAGGATATAGACCTTGATCTTCGGCTCCGTACCGGAGGGACGCACCAGAATGGTGGTGCCGTCCGCCAACTCATAGCGCAGCACATTGCTGCCCCGCAGCTCCATGCCGTCCACCGCACCGGTGGCGCAGTCCACCACGGTGCCGTCGCTGTAGTCCTTGCGGCGCGCCACCTTCACACCGGAGATCTCCGCCGGCGGCGTCTGCCGCAGCGACTGCATCAGCTTGGCCATTCTCTCCAGGCCGTCCAGTCCCGGCATCACCAGATTATGGGTCTTTTCGCCGTACCAGCCGTACTTCTCATACAGCTTATCCAGCGCGTCATACAGGGTCATTCCCTGGGCGGCGTACCACGCGGCCATCTCCGTCAGCAGCAGCGAGGCCGTCACACCGTCCTTATCCCGGACATAGTCCCCCAGCATATAGCCGTAGCTCTCCTCGTAGGAAAAGATCACCTTGCCCTCGCCGCTGGACTCCAATTGGTTCTTCTTCTCCGCCATAAACTTGAAACCTGTAAAAGTATCATAGCAGGTCACGCCGTGCGCCTGCGCCACCTTCCGCGCCATCTCCGTGGTGACGATGGTCTTGAGCAGCACCGGCTTCTCCGGCATCTTGCCGGAGCGCTGCATGGCGCCGTACAGATAGTCGGACAGCAGCACGCCGGTCTGGTTACCGCTGACGGGGTGGAACTGTCCGTCCCTGCCCCGCACCATGATGCCCACCCGGTCACTGTCGGGGTCGGTGCCCACGATGAAGTCCGCCTTTACCTGATCCGCCAGCGCCACTGCCAGATAGAAGCCCTCCGGATTCTCCGGATTGGGAGAGACCACCGTGGGGAAATCCCCGTCGATGACCATCTGCTCCGGCACACAGTGCAGATGCTTGATGCCCAGACGGGTAAGCGCCTCCGGCACCAGCCGGTAGCCGCAGCCGTGGAAGGGGGTGTAGACCACCTGGAACGTGTCCGCCACCTTGGCAACGGACTCATAGTCGTTGACCATGTCCATCACGTGTGCCATGAACCGCCGGTCGGTGTCCTCGCCTATGGTCTCGATCATTCCGGCCTTTACCGCCTCGTCAAAATCCATGGTGCGCACGCCGGTAAAGATGTCGATCTTCTC
>CAKTMQ010000017.1 GCA_934573945.1 uncultured Oscillospiraceae bacterium
GAAAAACACGCAAGAACGATATGAAATTGTGAAATCCGAACCCGCGCAAAGCCCTGTGCGGCGGACATTTTCAGCGGGCGAAACGGCCGGAGCTTCCAAAAATTTCGAGTGCAGACCCTTCAACCACTTGGGAACAGCTCCATGAGCCTAACCAGTATACCACAAATTTTTCACCTGTGCAACGCATAATTTGTACGGGAGGGAAAAATGATGGTTTTTATTTATGGAGAGGGGAGCTACGACAACTACCGCCGTGCGCTGGCCGCGGTGGGTCAGGAGACGGTGGTATCCACCGACGTGGCGGCTGCGCGGCGGTGCAGCGGCCTGCTGCTGCCGGGCGGCGGCGACATATACGGCAGCCTGCGGCGGCAGGAAACGGCACTGATCAATGCCTTTGTCTGCCGCCGCAGGCCGGTGCTGGGGATCTGTCGGGGGATGCAGGCACTGAACGTCTATTTTGGCGGGACGCTGTACGACCGTATCCCGGGACATCAGGCGCCGGAGGCGGATCTGGTGCATTCCACCCGGGCAGAGGGCTTGCTGGCGGCCCTGCTGGGGAAGGCACCGGCGGTCACCAGCAGCCACCATCAGGCGGTGCGGATGCCGGGGCAGCGACTGCAGGTCTGCCAGCGTGCGACGGACGGCATTGTCGAGGGCTTCCTTCACGAGTCGCTGCCTGTCGTGGGGGTGCAGTACCATCCGGAACGGCAGAGCTTTTCTCTGCGGCGTGCCGATGCGGCAGACGCCGCGCCGCTTTGGCGGTGGTGGGCGGCGCAGCTGGAGTGAGGAGACCGGAAAAGAGATATTTTTTAATTTTATATGACGGCTGCTGACAGACTCTTGACAAACAATCTTTCACACCATATGCTAACATAGCGTTATACATAACCAACTGTTATTATTGAGGTGATGCCAATGCCTGCTGTGAAAAAAGTCTCCCGGGATAAGATCATTGATGCGGCTATCGAGGTGCTGCGTGACGGCGGTTTTTCCGCCATCAATGCCCGCAGCGTCGCCAAAAAATTGGGCTGCTCCACCCAGCCGATCTATTTTTCCTTTCAGAACATGGAGGAGCTGAAAACCGCGCCGCCTTTTCTCCCTTGTCCATCGTGCCGTACAGGCCGCGGTATCCGCTCAGAAGCTCCTCCACCTTGCCCAGATAGGTGCGTTCCTGCTGCTGGATAGTTGCCCGCTCCCGACCCAGCAGCTCTTGCAGGCTGCGGTTGTCCTCCAGGTCTTTCAGCTTGTTTTCCACAATGGCCACGCGGTTGGTGTCCTTGGTGATCTCGTCCTTCAGATACGAAATCCGCTTGGCATTTTTCTTCCCGTCTGCGAGAGTAAGCTCCGTCAGCTCTGCCCGGTTGGCCGACAGTCGGGCTTCGTAGCCCTCCAGCCGTCCCACCGCGCCCCTGTACTCGGCAAGGCGCTTGCGCTCCCACTCGGTCTTGGCGGCCCCCTTCGCCGCCGACAGCAGGATTTCCCGGTCGGTCGTGCCCCGCTGCCGGTATGCGGCGTACTTCTTCAGCTCCCGCACCTCCTGCCCCAGCTCCGTGGCGGATTTCAGCTGATAGCGAATATTGTTACTTTCTCTGAATTGCTTGACTTCCTTCTGGAACTGTGCTAAATTCTTCTTGAGAGATGCTTCTGTTATATTCCCCAGCCCTGCTGGCTGGGCAATCACTGACAGGTTGCTTCTCTCTTTTTTGTTGTAATCCATCACACGACCATCTTTGATAGCATTGCGAATCAGTTCATCCCAACCAACACGCCCACCATCTTCAAAGAAATTGCGTTCCGCGATAGTCAGAACGACGTGCGGCCGCACAGAGAAATTACCGTTCAGGCTCTTGCTGGAATAGAAACTCAGCACAGCATACAGCGGTGCATCGTTGTTTCCATATTCCGGCAGCATCATAATGACCGCCGGATTCCCGTCCTTTGTTTTGGTGGAAATGGTCATGGTCGGCTCGTTGATGCTCATAATGGCCCGTGTCATTTTCTCCACGCCCAGATCATGAAAATGGACATTCTCGCCCTTGCGCTGTGTCGGACGGCCATCCTGAATGGCCTGCTCCTTGCTGACCATGTTTTCATAGGCATGGTCACGCTGGATATAAATGTCGCCGCCGATTCCCAGTTTCTCGCTGATATAGCGCGGCATAACGCTGACGGGGATCAGCTGATTCTGTCGGGTGGCCTTTTCGCTCAACGCATCGTACAGCGCCGTAGAAACCGCCTGTTCGCTGAAGCTCTTCAGCTGGAATCTTGCGCCTTCCACGCTGTTTACTGCATCTGTGCGGGATTGTTCATCTCCGCTCTTGTACGCAATCGCTTTCACGCCAGCCTGAGCCAGTGCCGCCCTGACCTCCGCACTGGCATCATCCGGGATCACAGCGGCCAGCACTTCGTCAAAGCCCACAGCACGCTGCGGCTTGGCCTCAAAGTACCCGGTGGGCATATTGGAAATATCTTCAAAGAGTTGCAGCACCTTGCCCGCCGTGCCCGGCCTGATATGCAGCGTCGGATATGTACGCAGCTCCTTGTCGATGGCCGCTGCGGTACGCTTTGTGCGCAGAGTTTCCACAATGGCTGTGGCCGCATCGTCCAAAGCAATAAAGTCATTCCGGGCGGCGGGGTCTTTGATCTCGTTGGTCAACTCCGCCAGCCGTGCCGAATACTCCTGACGGATGGCGCTGTATTCCTCCTCCGTCATTTTTACCAGCCGGCCGGAATCCGCCTTGATTTCGTCAATGGAATTATAGTCCTTTGAAGCCACACCCCAGATAGCTTGCCCGCCAAAGAATGTATTGGTGCCCTTCTGGTCGCCCCGCTTCATTGCCTTTACAATATTCTCCAGCGTGATCTCATAATGGGTCGCGGAGAAGCTGCGGCGGTTACCGGAGGATGTGTAGTAATCCTTACCGTTGTATATGCCCTCGTTTTTCACAACGTCCTTAAACAGCTCATCCAGCCAGCGGTCATAATCAGCCTTGTCCACCTTTTTGCGGATAGCATTATTGGTGGCGTCCAGATCGACCTCCTCCGTCACCGTCTCTGTGTTTCCGCTCAAATACTTCCGTGTATTCAGCAGATATTTTGTTTTCGCTGCATTCGTCTCAGCGTTCACCACATCGGCGGCATCCTTCGCAGGCAGCCCCAGCTTTTCATAGTATTTCCGCAGCGCCGCGTTCAGCGCTTCGCCGTGTTCTGCAAACCACCGTTTTCTTGCCGCAATGGGAGCCTCGCTGCCGTTTGCCCGGAAACCATCCACAGTGTCAGCGCCCAATTCGTGGATCAGGAACTCAGACATTTCCTGCTGGTTTTCGTCCATGCGGCTGACGTTCCGGCGCATCACATTTTCTACTGCCCCGCGCCCGGTATCTTCAAGGTAGATGTTCATCACACGCGGATCGTCCCGCATAGGTTCAACCACCTTGTCCAGACCGCCTTTGCGGTTCAGCTCATCCTCCAGCGTGTTGGCTACGGAATACAGCGGATTGGCAAAGTCACGGCCTTTTTCCCGCTGCATCCGATAGAACAGCTCATGAATGCGGTTGGCAGCCTTTTCGTTGACCTCATACTCAATCTGCGGTGCCGTAGGTGTCCACGCATCATAGCCATATACCTTATTGCTGCGGAACAGCTGCGGGTCAATGGTATCCTTGCTGAAAACAAAGGAGATCGGGCCGTACTCACTGTGCCCCGCGTCACCCTTCACCACGGCGATGGAGGGCATCGGAAGCCCGCCCAGCCTGACAGCATCCAGAAGATTCTTTTCTGTCAGGTTGTGCAGCGCCAGCAGATTTTTTGTTTCCTCCACCGGTTTCTTCAAAGAAAATTTTGCCTGCATCCCGCTGTCAACGACTTCCGCAAACGGAACACCTTGGATGTTGACACGTGCTTCATTAAGTGCTATACTACCAATATAGCCACTTCGGAGAAGGCCTATGGGCGTATAGATGCCCATACGACGAAGAACCGGGGTGGCTCTTTTTTTGTCCAAAAACAGCACTTCGCTGCCGTTCAAAAAGGCTGCACCCACTTCTTCCGCCGTCTGTGTACGGCTGCCCGTCTTTGTGTATGTACTGGATACCTTCTGCATCCCGCTGATGAAGATACGGTTCTTCATCGGCAAAAGATCCATAGCTGCCAAAATGGGATTTCCATTCTGCGCACGGTATGTGCCAAAGACCACAATACTGTTTGCTCTCGTTTTGCTTTTCAGCACCATTACGGGATCTTCCAGAATCTGCGGAACCCGCTTGATTTCTTCCAGCGTCATTTCGGGGTGATCCACAAGGATTTTGTTGATCTTGGTGCTCTCCATGAAAATGTCATTTTCAATCGCGCCAAGACCTTGCAGCACGGAGCCGGTACTGCCGAGGATGAAGGTCTCTCCATCTGGCCGGCCGTCCTCTGCCCATTCGTCGATTTCCCGCATGAACTCTCGCCTGATCTGATACCGTCCCTCACCGTCGCCCTCGCGGGCGGCGGTTTTTGCCATCTGCGCCTGCTTTGCCGCCGCGTCATAGGCTTTCTGCCACAGCGCCGCGCACGCCTCCAGCCCGGCCATGTCCTTGCCGTAGGCGCTCTGTGCCGCCGCGTCCCGCGCCTCCTTGCCCCGGAACAGCGCCTTGATCTTCTCGATAAAGGCTTTCAGGGCGTCCAGCATCCGCTTTGCCGCCGGGCGGTTCTCCTTGGCGAAGTCCTCAAAGAGCTTGCCGTTTTCCATCATGCCGCGGGTAAAGTCGGCAGCGATCTCGTCCATGGCCTCCTCCTGCGTCAGCTTTACGCCCGCCTCCTCGGCCATCGCCCGATACCGCTCCACATAGGCCGCCGCGCCCTCCTCGCCGGATTCCCGTGCGCGGTAGCGCATGGCGTGGTCGCGGTAAGCCCGGTATTCCTCCGGCGCCAGCTCCTGCATCCGGTGCGTCACCTCGTGGGCCGCCACAAAGTCAATGGCGTTTTCTGCATCAGCCGCGATCTGGATCAGATTCCGGCTGGCGACGTACTGGCCGTTGGCGCTGCCGCCCCGTACCGTCGGCACGATCTCCACCCGCAGCCCAAGCTCCTTGCCCATGGTGTTCAGCAGTGCCGCCGTACCGGGCTTTTCCTGCGCCAGCCGCTGGGCGTCTCCCATGCCTTTACAGTGGCGGCGGTGAAGACCGTCGCCGGTGATGAGCGCGATGCGCTGGCCTCTGACTATCCGTTGACGCTGTTCACCTGTACCGCCGACAGCCGCCACCGTCTGCTGGTGCGCTGTCGGTAATGGTACCGGCCGCATCTTGCCCTGCCGCCGGTACTATCATGCCGAGACCCCCGCACCTGCCGCAGCGCGGCAGGTGCGGGGGTCATATCATATGTCCGGCGCTTCAGGCGTGCACCATATGTGCACCGGCCTATACGGAGGACGTTTCGTCGGCTTACACCTCCGGCAGACTGGCCGCCGCCACGGATTGGCCGACACGGCGAAAGCGCTCATCCGGCAACGTGACGGACAGCGCCGCCAGCGCGGGGTACTCCTCCGCCAGCACACGGCGGCACGCCGATACGATCAACTCGCCGCCGACGCCGGAGGCCACCCGTCCCAGCACCATCAGGTGCCGCAGGTCATATACGGCGGCGTACAGCGGCAGCGTGTGCCCCAGATAGACGCCGATGTCGCGGAAAATGGCCAGTGCGCGGCTGTCTCCCGCTGCCGCCAGTGCCTGCACCGCTTTCAGCTTTTCGGCAGGCGTCAGGGTCTCGTCCAGCTCGACCCCGGCGGCAGGCGCCAGACGGATGACAGCATCCTGTGAGAAGTAGTTGCACCCGGTGCCGATGTCGCCTGACCACGTGTCCCGCGCCGCCCGGGAATCAAGATCCACCGGTGCGAAGGCCAGCTCATTGAACCAGCCGGAAATGCAGCCGCTGCCGTCCACGTAGCCCGTCGCCTCGCTGGTGCCCATGGCAAGCCCCAGAACGCGGCCATCGTGCAGGCTCATGGCGCCGGCCAGCGCCGTCACGTCGCCGTCATTGGCCACCACGATGGGCACGTTACCCAGTGCCTTTGCCGCCCGGTCGTAGATGGATTTGACGGCGCTGCGCCGCGCCGGAGGTACCTGCATAAAAAGAGAGGAGACCATGGGCGCGTTGCCGATGAACACACCGGCGGAGGATACGCCGATGGCGTCCACCCGGGGCAGCCTGGCCGCCGCCGTGCGAAAAGCGGACAGGATCTCCCTGTAATGGTATTGGGGATCGGCCTGGGTCTTGGGGTGCCAGACCACCTCCTCGGCGTACACGACGGCGCCGTCCATCACGGCGGAGACCTTGCGGTCAGAGCCGCCGGCGTCAAATCCGATCCGGCAGCCGTTCAGATGGCCGCCCAGCTTCCGGGACTGGCTGCTGGCGGCGGGGAAATCCCGTTCCGATACCGCCTCCAGTATGAAGGGGCGTTCGAATACCGTCTCCATGAAGTCCGCGTCAAATGCCCGGCTGCCGCCGCAACGGTAGATCTGCCCCAGCGCCTCCGTCAGCGCGTCGCAGCCGCAGATGCAGACCCGCCAGCCGCCCACGCACCACAGCAGCAGTTTGACGGTGCGCTCCAGAAAGCGGAGATTGGCCTGCCGGCAGGCTTCATCCCGCAGACAGGTGTCAAATACCGCTGTCTGCCCGTCCTGCCGCTCCACGGCGATGCGGATGGGACGATGCGCCTGCGCCAGATAGGCCTGCCGCCACGCGGCAAAGGGGATAAAGGCCGCGTCCAGAGCCGGACGGTTTTTCATGGAGTAGGAGATTCCCAGATATTCCACGGTCAATGCTCCTTTCGGCCGTCTGCCTGTGGGGGGAGACGGACTGGTTTTGCAGCATTATAGCACATCCGGCGGCAGAATGCCATTTCCTTTTCAAAAAGGAGAATGTTCTTTTTGAAAAGGACAATACCGGCTGCACCATAGTGCAGCCGGTATTGTTGGATGGAAGGCTTACGGGGCGGCGGTGATAACGCCGTCTGTCAGCGTGACCTGCCAGGACTGTGTGACGGCCTCCTCCGGCGCGGCCTGTATGGCCTCGGCAAAGACGTCCAGCACCTGATAGATGGTGTTGTCGGCGCGATCCTTGCTCTCGGCCAGCCGGATCACGTGGCTGCACAGCGGAGCGGTGCGCTCACCGGGTGCCACAGGCACCGCGTAGTAATAGGTGCTGTCGCCGCCCGGGATCCAACGGGAGGTATCCACCGTCAGCTCCGGCATCTGGGAGGGAAGCCCCACCACCTGTCCGTCGCCGTCCACCCAGTAGGACACCAGCCGGAGCCGGAGAAAGGCGGGGACATTGCCCGTGTTTTCCACCCGGATGTCGGACTTGGCGTGACCGGTGTGGCTGCCCTGGGTGTAGGTCTTGTTATCCAGCTTTTCCGTCACCTGACAGGTGACCTGCGCCGGGGTGAACTGATTGTCCGCACCGGCCTTTTTGAACATGAAGGCCAGCGTGACACCGGCTGTGGCTGCCAGCACAAGGATCAGGGCAAGCAGCAAAACCGTATTGGTGCGTTTTCTCACGGCGCTTACCCCTTTCTGTTGCTGACGGCGTCGCTGCTGCCGTTCAGCCAGTACTCTTTCTCCGCGTCGGCGGAGAAGGTCACGTCTACATTGTTTCCCTCGATGACCTCCGCGGTCTGGGAACCGTCGCCGTAGCGCCACGACCAGCCGTTCTGCTGCTCCACCGTGTAGGCGCCGCAGATGAGATCATGTACCGTCACGCTGCCGCTGCCGGTGATGGTGACGTTGATCACAGAGGCGGGATCCTCCTGTGAGGTGATCTTATAGACAAAGACCTGAGTGCCGTTGCCCTCGTCTGCGGTGTTGCTGCGTGTGATGGTCAGATCGCCGCAGCGGGGCGTGAACTTGGCGTAGAACACGTTGCTATTGGGCGCCGCCAGCAGATTGGCTGTCACCGGTGTGAGCTTGCTGTCGGCGACAATGGCCTTGTCCGTATCGTCCGGCGGTGTGGAGGCCGCAGGCACGGTGCAGTCCTCGTCCAGATACCAGCCTGCAAAGGTGTATCCGTTTTGAGCGGTGGCCACAGACCCCTCGAAGGGAGCCAGACCGTTTACCACCTCCAGCGTGCGGCTCAGCGTGCCGCCGCCGAAGCGCCACACCTTGTACTCCACGGTGTACTGCAGCGGTGCGTAATAGAAAACGATGGTATTCTGGTTGTCGTCATGCCGCAGCAGGATGCTCTGGGTAAAGGCGGACACGCAGTTGTATCCGGCTACGATGGCGGACTGGGCGCTGACGGTGCTGCCGTAAAGCCCGGAGTCCGTCTCAATGGGCAGCAGCACGCCGTTGGCATGGGTCTCATCATTCGGCTCATAGGTCAGGGAGGCCAGATCGCTGACGTCCGTACCGTAGGCCAGATGATAGACGCGGTAGTTCTGTACATCCCGCTTGTAGAAGATGTACAGCTCAGTGCCGTCGTGCTTCACGGTGATGGTAAAGGCGGGATTGTCGCCGCCGCCCAGCGTGATCGTCTGCCCGTCGCCGGTGTGCGCTGTGGAGAACAGGGTAAAGCCCCTGTAGCTCTGGGGCACCACGTCAACGGTCTTGCCCACCTCGCCGATGCCCTCCATATGCGCCAGATCGGCGGTGTAGTTCACATAGCTGCCGTCGGCGTTCTTGGCCAGACTATCGCTGACGGCGTCTACGTTCTGCAGCATGAAGTGCACCGCGTAGTAGGCGTTGGCGTCGTTCTTTGTGTAGTAGAAGGTGACCACATTGCTCTTGGAACCGACGTAATTACCGTTGCCGTCATCCTCCACCGCCAGGATCAGCCGCTTGTAGAAGGCGTCCGGCAGATAGTCCGGGATCACGGCGAACCGCTCGGTGATCACCGCCATGGAGGTGGTCTTTTTCTCCCGACCGCCGCCGGGCGCGGAGGCGATCAGTTCGCCGGTGCTCTGATAGCGGTACTCCACGGTGTAGGACACACTCTCCGCGTGAACATAGGTGAAGGTGAACACGTTCTGCTGAGGGTGTTGCTTGTTCTCCTCATAGTCAATGGTGATGGAGTGGCTGCCCAGTATGGGGAAGTACCCGGTGTTGTAGCCGTCGTAGAGCTGGTCAAAGGGCGTGCCCGCCTTGGGATAGAAGGTGCGGGTGCTGCCCTGATAGGCAAAGCCGGAGGTATCCGGGGCGATACTCAGGTGATAGCCGCCGTCGGACGCCAGATAGACATAGGTGCGGCTCTTGTCATTGCGTGTGACGGTATAGGCAGCGTTGTCGGCGGGCTCATACCCGGCGGCCTCCTGCGCCAGCGCCGTCCAGTCGCTGTCCTTCTCCGCCTCCAGCAGCACGTAGTGGATACGGTAGGGCTGCGCCGTGTGGGAGCCCCAGTCGGCGAACACGTTCAGATCCTTCGTCACCGGTATATCCAGTGGTGTGTAGGCGGTCTTGCTGCCGGAAAGCATATAGAACCACCCGCCGAAGGTATAGCTGTGGCCGGACTGATCATCGGGATTCTCCACGCTGCCCAGCACATCGCCGTGATCCACCGCTGCCTCATGAAAGACCAGACTCTCATCGCCGCTCTGCTGATAGGCCAGCAGGTCATTGTAGGTGCGGAAGAACCGTACCGTGTGCTGCACCGGAGCCCACTTGGCGTATACGCTCACACTGTGGGAGGGCATGGTGGTGCCGGGCACGTACTCACTGTCCTCGAAGCAGCCGGGGCTGAAATACCAGCCCGCGAAGGTGTAGGCGTTTTCCTCCAGCGTGGAGGGGTAGGGCGGCGTCACGGCGGCGCGCTCATCCAGCGGCATTTCATAAAGAAGCCGGGTCTGCTCAAACAGGGTGTTGTGGTTGTGAGCGGTCAGGTCGTAGCTCAGCCTCTTGTAGTAGAACTTGGCGGTAAAGGACAACCGCCCGTCCTCCAGCGTATCGTTGTCCACCTGCTCCTTGTCGTTGGCCAACCCCTCGGCGGTAAAGCCGGGGAGAGGTGGCCGGGTCTGGTGCCCAATGGTGGTGTTATTGTCGGTGGCATCCACGGTTTTATGGAGCCGGTAGTACACGCCGTCCCGCTCGATCACATCAGCGTCGCCGCGCTCCTCCGGCAGAACCTCGGTGTACAGCTCATACAGCCACTCCCGGGGGACGCTCCAGCTTACGTCGGCGCCGTTGTCAAAGAAGGCCAGGAAATTGATCACATCCGGGTCGCCGTACTGGTCGATGAACTTCGCGTCATACAGCAGCGTCTCGTCCAGAATGGGATAGTAGCACTTGATGGTGGCGTTGGCGTTGTCCTGATTGTACTTGACGTTGTACTCGCCGTTCCACCCGGCGAAGTAGGCGTAGTGGCCCCACTGGCCATCACCCATGTAATTGTTGGCGCCGTTGCTGGTGTGGGTGGAAGATACCGGCAGCCTGTCGAACACCTCGGCGGGCCACAGCTCCGTCAGGTCGGCGCCGAAGGGCGCGGTGAACTCGAAATAGTAGTACCGGTCGTGCAGACTGTTGTAGCCCTCCGCCGGATAGGTGCCGGTGTTGTACATGGCGGGGATCGTCGGCAGCTCCGCAATGTCGCCCCACTGCTTGGAATCCTTGTTCACATTCTGCAGCAGGCTGCCGATGTCGTTGAGCACATTGCCGCTGCTGTCCTTGGGGCGGGGATGCGTTTTTTCATCCCGGTTGCCGAAGTTGTAGGTGGAGCCGCCCACGATGGAGTAGGTGGAGGTGTCGGTGGTCGGGTTGTGGTACTCCTTGGCATAGTAGAACCGCAGGGTGTACATCCGCCGTGTGTAATACACGTTGATCACGGTGGAGCCGTTGCCCTTTACCAGCACGTTCTGATCCGCCCGTTCATAGACGTAGTGGCGGAAATACTTGGGCTTGCAGCTGTCGCTGTGGGTGTGGTTGTCGCTGCTGCTGTAACAGACATAGGTGTCGGCGGTCAGGTCGTCGCTGCCGGAGATGTACTGTCCGGAGGTGGCGCTGCGCCGTACCGAACCGATATAGGAATAGCCGTCGTCGGTGCTGTGATTCAGCCAGTACACCGTGGTGTACTCGGTGTCGGCGGCCTTCCAGATGGCGCGGTAGGTCTGGTTCTCGTCGGGCACGGTGATGGGCAGCGTGTCTGCCGTGCCGTCGCCTGCGCCGTCCACCAGCAGATCCCAGCCGCCGAACACATAGCCGTGCCGGGTGGGCTGGTTCACCAGAAAGGGGGTGCCGTAGCGGGCATAGATCGGCTCGGTGCCGTAGCCGCCGTCCATGTCGAACATCAACATGCTGTAATTGCGGTCATAGTAGCACTCAAACACGGTGGAGCCGTCAGCCGCCACCGCCTCGGGGCGGTGGTACAGCTCGGTAAAGCCCCGGGTGCGCTCACTGTCCGGCACCTGCAGCGTCTCACTGGAGATAATGGTGCCGGTCTTGGCGTAGCCCTGCCGGTACAGCCCGGCATCCTCGGTGTAGAAGTCGTCGTTGATGTTCTGGAAGTAGTAGCGCACGCCGTAAGGCACATTGATGGCCTTATAGTAGACGTTGACGGTGTAGGTCGCGTCACTGTAGTCCTCAGTGACGTGCAGCGGGATCTCCCGGGCGTCGTCCGGCGTGTTGACCTCCGTGCCGTCATCAGGGACGGCGATGGTCAGGTCGTCCTTGTTGTAATAGGGGGCGTAGCCCAGATAGGTGGGGGAGATGATCTTGCTCTCGTAGGCGGTGCCGGACTTGATCTGGGCGGTGTAGCTGGTGTAGATGGGCAGCCCCGACACGGCGTCCAGATAATTGATGGTGATGAGGATGTACTCCGGCACGTCCCGGGTGAGACGCTGGAAAAGCGACCGCTTCGCGGCTGGCGCATCGGCGGCAGCGGCAGGGGAGACCGCGGCCTGCCGGAGCAGCAGCTCTTCCTCCTCCAGCGACATATCGTGCTCCATCCGCACGGTGACGGAGGGGGACTCCGCCCGCTGCTCCCCGCTGACCGCCACGCACCGGATGTGCGCCGTTCCGGCGTCGTCCAGCACCGGGTCGATCAGCACGTGGGACAGCACCAGCGTGTCCTCGGTCACGTTGTAGATGTTCACCCACTGTTCATTGTTCACCAGGATCTGCCACTGGTAGGCGGGCGCGGCGCCGAAGCCGGCGGCGGCCGCCGTCACCGTGGCCTTCTCCGTCTCCGACACGGTTACTGCGTCCACGGCGCTGCCATTCTGCAGCACCGATACCGCCGCCTCGTCGGCGGAGGCCTCTACCATATACACCGGCAGCATTTCCAGCAGCAGCACCAGACTCAGCACGGCGCAGATCACCCGCCGCAGCCCGCGGCGCTGCCCGGGAAGAACCTCTCGTCTCATGGAAATGTCACCTGTCTTTCTCATTCATATGGTTACTTACTCTTGACCGCTTCCCACGCGGTCATTGCCCGCTGGGCGGTGTCGTCGCCTGCAAAGCCGTCGGACTGTACGGCCACGGCGCGGATGCGGATGGCCAGATCGGCGGGCATGGCCTGCAGGACGCTGTTTTTCAGGGTGGGGGAGACGGTGATCCGTCCGCCGTCGGCGATTACCGCCGCGTCCAGCGCCGTTCCGGCAGCCACCGTGCGGTAATATACCGCGGTGTCGCCCTCGGCGGTGAGATACGTCCAGCCCTCCGCCGTCTGCCAGCCCATCAGGTCGCCGCCGTAGGTAAAGGAGGCGCCGTCGGCGCTCCGTGTCCAGCCGGGGGTGTCCAGCCGCAGAAAGACGAAGCAGGCCATCTCGCCCTTGTCAAATATTACCCGGGCGTTTTTGGTGATGTTCACGCCGGGGGTCACCACCCACCTGCCCCCGTAGGTTTCGCTGCCCGTCTCGGTGACGGTCAGCTCGCCCAGATAGGCGGTTCTGGCGGCGTCGCTGCCGTAGGAGGACGCCACGTAGCGGGAGAAGGTGACGCCTGTCAGCGCAAAGCAGACCAGCAGCAGATACAGCAGCCAGCCCCGCAGGCCGACCCGTCCCCGTTTCCGGGAGTGGTTCAGTTTTTCGGTTGCCATAGGGAGTCACCTCATTTCCGGATGGATGCCGCCGGTCACTGACCGACGTTCAGTCTGAGGCAAAAGCCTCGCAGAGCTTGCCGCCCGCAGGCGGCAAAAATTTGAGTCCTTATTTGACAGTCTCGCAGCCGTTTACTGTCCGGTGCTTTCGTCCTTTTCCCGGAACAGCTGGGGCAGTCCCAGCAGCAGCGGGATGGCCAGCACCAGACACAGCATCCCCAGCGGGCTCTTGATGAGCCGGATGGCGGCGCCTGCGCCGTGCAGCGTCCACACCACCCTGCCGATCACGTCCTCCGGCTGCACCGTGCCCATGTCCTCGGTGTTGTTGGCGTCGCCCTTGGTGCGGAAGCCCTCCGCCGTCACGGCGGTGATCCGGTGGGTCACCGTGCTGCCGCCGCTGCGGAACGTGATGATGTCGCCGGTCTTGTAGCTGCTCTGGCGCTTGCTGACGATCAGGTCGTCCGGCTCGATGGTGCCGGACATACTGCCCGTCAGCACCACGGCGGTGCTGTAGCCGAACACCGTGGGGGTCTCCACGTGGAACAGCCGCTGCGCCGCCAGCACATACAGGTTCAGTGCCAGCAGCAGCGCCAGCAGGACGGTCAGCGCCGTCCCGGCGATGCCGGTGATCTTATGAAGGATGGCTTTCGCTTTCATCGGATCGTCTCCTCTTTCCGGCGATCAGTACCACCAGCAGCACGCCGCTGACGGCCATCGCCGCGATATACAGTCCCTGCCGGAAGCTGTCGCCGGTCTTGGGACTGCCCTCCGGCCGGATCACGGGATCTCTGTCCGGCGGAACGTTGTCGTCCTCCACGGTGATATACACGCCCAGCGTACACCGCTGCGCCTGTCCTGCCGCCGACTGGTCGCCCAGCAGCGTGTCCAGCGTGTCGCGGCCGTCCTCGAAGAGCCACAGCCAGCCGATGTCCAGATCCTGTATGCCGCTGCCCCGCACGGAGCCTGTCACGGCGCGGATCACGGCGTCGGCGCTCACGCCCTCCGGCAGCGTATAGCGCCCGGTGTCGGTCAGGCCGTCACCGGAGAGCTGCGCCGTCACCGGCAGCTGCTGCGAGGTGCGCAGCCGGTACAGCACCGCCGTAAAGGCCACCGTGCCGCCGGTGCTGTTCTTCAGCCGCACCGTGGCCTGCGCCTCGGTGCCGGGTGCCACCACCTTTTCGCCGTTGTCCGCCGCCACGTGGAGATACGCCGCGTCGAAGAGGGACAGCTGCGCGGTGCCGTCGGACAGCACAGGAGTGTCCCCGTCCCAGGTCAGCGCTCCCGTGGTGTAGGTCAGGGTGTGCTCCGGGTGCAGATTGCCGGAAGCGTAGGTCACGCCGAAGGCGAACGGGAGCATAATGAGCTGCAGAACGAAGATCACCGACGCAACCGTCAGCAACCAGCTCCGCAGCTCGTTTTTCTTGCGCATACGATGTCTCCTTTCTGCCGCAGTTCCGGCGCGTAGGCAGAATGCCCAAGCGGTTTGGACACTCTGCGTACAATACGGAGGACCCCGTGGATACTCCGGTGGGGGAGTGTACGCAATCATGGGTATCAAAGGATCGGTATGTTAACCGAATCAGAGGGGATCCGGGTAACAGCTGTGGGTCAGATCAGTCGATCTGCGTCACGGTGGTGGTCACCTGCAGCATGATGGAAGCGGGATTGCCGGCGGCAGCCTGATCGCCCAGATGGGTGTCCTTCACGTCATTTTCCGCGTCGACAGAGAAAGGCCACTCCCAACTGACGGAGGGAGCCAGCAGGCTGCCGCCAGCGGTGATGGTGGACAGATCGGTGCCCGGCTTATAATTGGCGCTGAAGGAATTGATCCTGTTCTCGATTTCATTAATGAAAGCTTCCTTGTTGGTGAAGCTGCTGCCATCGATGGTGGCGGTGGTCGCACCAAAATCGGGATCGTTATAGGGGATCTTGATCTGCAGCGGGCAGTAGAAATTGCCCTGTGCATCCGTCCAGTTGCCGCTGAGGGTTACGGAGGCGTTGTAGTTGACCTGCACGGCCACCTCGGGGGTGCCGGTGATGGTCATGCTGACCATGCTGCCTTTGGTGCCGGGCGCGATCACATTTTCGGTGGACACAACAGACTTGGAAATGGTGCCCGCCACGTGCTGGTCATCCGTAGCGTATTCCTTGGCAAACGTGGCACCGTTGGCTTCAATGCGCACGCCGAACTTGGCCACCCGTGCCGAGTCGGTGCCGGTACCGGCGGTGGTGTACTTGGCGAAGGTGCTTCCCACGAAGCAGGACGTGACCAGTACCAGCACCAGCAGAGCACCTGCGGCCTTCATGATCCGATTGTTTTTCATTGGATATTCCTCCCTTGTTTTTCTTGCGCAGCTGCGCATTTATATCATAGCCTGCCCCCCGACAGGCGCCTGACCGTTCTCAGGACTGCGTGCCGGTCTCGCCCGCTGCGGCGCGCAGCTTCTCCAGCTCGCTGCGCAGCCGTGCCGTCTCCTCGTTCTCCCGCCTGGCGTCTCTCCGGCGGCGGATCACATCGCCCACGATGAAAGCGCACACCGGGATACCGATGAACACCGCCATCCCCAGCGGCTTCTGCAAAAACATGGCGAAATCGCCCAGCTTGGGAATGCGTCCCCTGCATATGCCGATCACCGCGTCCGCGTAGATGGGGGGATCGGCGGCATTGTTGGCGTCGCCCTTGGTGATGAACTGCTTTTTGCCGCTCTCGTCGGCGGTGATCTCCACGATCCGGTGGGTCACCACCACGTTGTCCTCCATGAAGGACACCACGTCGCCTACCTGCAGCTTGTCCGTGTCGGCGGCGGTAGCAAAGATCAGGTCGCCTACCTCGATGTGTCCCTCCGCCGTGCCGCTCATGGAGCCGGACAGCACCACCATGGGCGCCACGCCGAACACGGAGGGCGGCGTTTCCGGATGCAGCGTGCCCTTGACGATGATGGTCACGTTGCACACCAGCAGGAATGAGAAGATGACACACAGCACGGCGCCTGCCGCTGTCAGAAGCTTTTTCATGTACAATATGCCTCCAGAAGATTGATGGAAAAATAAAAACCGGCTGCAAAACAATACGCTTACGCGTATGGTTTGCAGCCGGTCAATCATGCGATAAATCGTTTAGACACCTTGGCTTTGCGTCTCAGTCTTTCAACTGATTTGCCAAAAAATTGTAGATTTTCACGAAGGTCTCTCTATAATAGCGCATAAATATGGCTTTGTCAAGCAAAAAAACGAAAAAATGGAAAAAATGAAAGAATTTGTTGTTGTCTCTCACTATCCGATACCTGTCCGCGCCGACCGTCACTCCAACGCCCGAATAGCGTCGATCACGCCGTGATACGCCTGCTCCGCGGCTGTCAGCAGCGCCTGCGTGCCCTCCAGACTGCCGCCCCGCAGCCGCTCCGTCAGGGCGGAAGCCGCGTCGTACAGCCGGGAAAATCCCAGATTGGCGCAGATGCCCTTCAGCGTGTGAGCCGAGCGGAAGGCGGCGGTGGCGTCCCGCGCCCGGAGGGCGCTGCACAGGGCGGCGAACTCGCCGTCGTCGGCAAAGCGGCGGACGAACCGCGCCACCATTTCCTCGCTGCCCAGCCGCTTCACTACCTCGCCCTCGTCAGAACCGATGGCCTGATAAAATTCCCTGAGTGTCATGATGCTCCTCCCCCTGATTTTGGCGGCGCAGGGTACCGCGCCGTCCGGCTTCTGTCCTGTGCGTCATGCTCTGCGGCATACAGGCGGGCAGATGCCCCTGCCCGGGAGCGCTGCTTCGATAGCCGCTCCTCCGTGCCCCATATGCCCTCTGTCGGTTGCCTGCTATTCTGTGACTGTTGTGCCGTCCACCTCCGACTGCCCGTTGTATACCTCTGCGTCCAGCGTCTCCCGGATCTCCGTCAGACACTGTACCAGCAGCGGATCGAAAGCGCCGCAGGCGCCGCTGCGGATCATCTCCACGGCCTGCCCGGCGGGATAGGGCGCCTTGTAAGAGCGTTGGCTCACCAGCGCGTCGTAGGCGTCGGCCAGCCCCACCACCTGTGTCTCGATGGGGATGGCGTCGCCGGACAGCTGGTCGGGATACCCGCTCCCGTCGATGCGCTCATGGTGCCAGCGGCAGATCCGGGCGGCGTACTCCAGCAGCGGCTCGCCCCGGTAAATGTCCAGACCACGCAGGATGGACTCGCCGATCACCGTGTGGGTCTGCATGAGGTGATATTCGTCCGGCGTCAGGGGGCCGGCCTTGTTCAAAAGCGCCTCGTCGATGCCGATCTTGCCGATGTCGTGCAGCGTACTGGCCTCGGTGATGTACTCACAGTCCTGCCACGTCAGGGAATAGCGGTCTGTCTTGATCAGCAGCCGTTCCAGCAGCCGCTCCGTCACCTGCCTGATGCAGATGGTGTGGGATCCGCTCTCACTGTTCCGGAACCCGACGACCCGCCCCAGGATGTCGGTCATCATCCGGAAGGTGCGCTCCCGCTCGTGGGAGCGGCGGTTCAGCATGGCGATGAGACGCCGCTGCCGGGCGTAGAGATGGATGGTGTTCAGCACCCGCCGGTGCACCACCCTGGTGTCAAAGGGACGGCTGATGTAATCGGAAACGCCCAGCGCATAGGCCTGACGGATGTTGTCGTCGGAGTCGTCCACGGTGATCATGATGACCGGTATATTCTCCAGATAGCCCCGGCGGTTCATCTCCGCCAGTGTCTCCAGTCCATCCAGCACCGGCATGACAATGTCCAGCAGCACCAGCGAGATGCCGGTGCCATACTGCTCCAGCATCGTCAGGCATTCCTCGCCGTTGGCCGCCTCCAGGATCCGCAGCTCGTTCTGCAGCATCTCCGCCAGCAGGCTGCGGTTCAGACCGGAGTCATCCACAATCAGCACCTGCTGGGTGCCTGCCGGTTTCGTCTCGCTGCTCACCGGCAGCTGCCCGGCGGTGCGTTGGGTCATCACGGTGTCCCGGCGGCGCTTGGCGCGGTACATCAGCTGGTCGGCGCGGAAAACGGCCATGCTGGCCAGCTCCTCGCCCGCCATGGAGCCGCCGATGCTGACGGACAGGCGCAGCGCCTGACAGGAGGGAATGCGAACCTCCTTCATCCGCCGGCAGATCTGCCACAGCAGCGCCTCAAAGGCCGCCTCTGTGGCATCGGCCATCAGCAGCAGGAATTCGTCGCCGCCGAAGCGGATCACCCTGCCCCGGCCGCCGGATACCTCCTGGATCACAGCGGCCAGTGCCTGCAGCGCCGCGTCTCCGGCGTCGTGGCCGTAGGTGTCGTTGCACAGCTTGAAGTTGTCCACGTCGATCAGAGCGACGCCGCCGCTGATAGCGCTGTTCTTGATGTTCAGTTCATAGTAATTCCGGTTGTAAACGCCGGTCAGTACGTCGTAGCAGCTCTCCTCGTACAGATTCCTGCCGGAGATCAGCAGATAGCGCTCATCCAGCCGCTCCAGCCGCATCTCATAGTGCAGTGTTTCGCTCTGCCCTATCCGCAGCTGTACCCGGAAGCTCTCGCTGTCCCGGCCGCAGGAGAAGAAGTTCCACAGATACGCCTCGTTAAAACAGCTGTTCCAGAGGGTGCGGTCTGCCGACAGTGCGTACCCCTGCCGGAGAATATCGCACAGCTGTGCCACCGGATACTGCCTGTGTACCAGCGCTGCGGCCAGCTTGTCGTGGTGGATGCGGATCTGCCCGATCTCCCGGTCATACACCCAGACCAGATCGCAGTAATGAGATACAGATTGTATTAATAATTCGCGCATCTGTACATCCATACAGCACCTGCCTGTTTTCTTTGTTACGTAATACCGTTATATTATAGACTTCCTTCACCATGATTTCAACAGAAAATCCAGCAGGATTTTCATATTTTGAAAAAAGTTGCGTGAAGGGAGAAAGTCCGCTATAATGTCGGCGGAAGAATTTTTGCGGCAAGGAGGCACTTAATGGAAAAGGTACACTATCTGGAGACAGGCTCCACCGACCCCGCCTATAATCTGGCTTTTGAGGAATACGTGCTGACACACCGCCGGGACGGCGCCTATCTGCTGCTGTGGCAGAACGACAACACCATTGTGGTGGGGCGCAATCAGAACACGGCGCAGGAGATCGACAGAGCCTTTGTGGAGCAGCATCACATCCGCGTGGTGCGCCGGGGCACCGGCGGCGGCGCGGTCTATCACGATATGGGCAACCTGAACTACTCCTTCATCACCGACGCCGGGGATGCGGAGCGGATGGCCATGGAGCGCTTTACCCGCCCCATTGTGGCGGCGCTGCAGGGGCTGGGGCTGCAGGCGGAGGCCTCCGGCAGAAACGACATTCTGGTGGAGGGGCGCAAGGTCTCCGGCACAGCACAGCGGCTGACCGATGGCCGCATCCTGCACCACGGCACCCTGCTGTTCGACTCCCGGCCGGAGATGGTGGCCGGTGCGCTGCGGGCGGATCCGGCCAAGTTCCGCTCCAAGGGTGCCAAGTCGGTCAGGAGCCGTATCGGCAACATACGGGACTTCCTGCCGGAGGATATGACGCTGCCGGCCTTCTGGGACTACCTGAAGCGGCAGCTGGCCGGCGACGGGCTGGTGCAGGACGCGCTGACGGCGGAGGAGCTGGCGGCAGTGCGGCAGCTGAAGGCGGAGAAATACGACACCTGGGAGTGGACGTATGGCCGGTCTCCCGGCTTTGACATGGTGAATCGGGACTACTTTCCCGGCGGCAGGCTGGAGATCGGCCTGTCCGTCTCCGGCGGCAGGCTGACAGCCGTGCAGTTCTACGGGGATTTTCTCAGCATCACGGACACCACGCCCCTGGCGCAGGCACTGGTGGGCACGGATTACCGGGAGGATGCCGTGGCGGCGGTGCTGGCACAGTATCCGCTGGCGGCCATGTTCGGCGGCATCACCGGGGAGGAGCTGCTGCGCACCATCTTTAACGGATGAAACAAAAAGAGAAGCGGCCGGAGGTGCGGATGAATGGGAGAGGGAAGCTGGATCTGACGGTGCTGCTGCCGGTGGCGGGCTATGTCATCTGGGGCTTCAGTCTGCTGCTGACCCGGCTGGGGCAGCGCTATGCCGGTCCCATGGTGCTGCTGAGCGTGCGCTTTACATTGGCATTTGCCTTGCTGAACGTCCCACTGCTGCTGGGACGGGAAAAGCTGCGCCTGCGGGGCAGGAAGCTGCGGCCGCTGCTGGTGCTGGGCGTGCTGGAGCCGCTGTGCTTCGTGTTTGAGAGCTATGCCCTCTATTTCACCAATGCCACTATCACAGGTGTGGTGTCGGCGCTGTCGCCGCTGGCCGCCATGGCGCTGGCGGCGCTGACACTGCGGGAGTACCCCTCCCGGCGGCAGGCACTGTTTTCCCTGCTGCCGGTCGCAGGCGTCATTCTGCTGACGGCGGCCGGGCAGGAGGTGGGCGCCGTGACGCTGATCGGCATCCCCTGTCTGGTGGGCTACAGTGTCTGCTCGGGATACTATAAGGTGGCCAACCGGGCGGCGTCGGACTTTTCGCCCTATGAACGCACCTACACGCTGCTGCTCAGCTGCGCGGTGTTTTTCACGGCGGCGGCACTGGTGGAGTGCCGGGGTGATTTGACGGCCTACACCGCGGCGCTGGGGCAGCCGGTGTTTCTGGCGGCCATTCTGGCGCTGAGCGTGTTCGGCTCCGTGGCGGCCAATATGCTGGTCAACTACGGCGCGGGACGGATCAGCGTCACCAAGATGTCCGCCATCGGCAACATCAACACCGTCATCGCGGCCTTTGCCGGGGTGGTGTTTCTGCGGGAGCCGTTCACCTGGGAAATGCTGGCAGGTGCGCTGCTGGTGCTGGTGGGTGTGTGGCAGGTGACGCGGCCGGAAAAGGCGGCGGCCTAATGGGGTTCAAAAAGACTGTTTATGGGGTAAAAAGTACTGCTTATAGGGTACAGAATGGCGGTTTATAACTGCCAAAAACAGATAAAAATACACAAATCGGCGAATATCGCGCAACGGTATACAGCCGCAGTTGACGCGACGGAGAAAGCGGCGCCGTCGGCGGCGGATAAAGCGAGACGATTTTAAGGAGATGTCAGCCAACGGCCTCCCCCCGAACGGGTGGAGGCCGTTGGCTGACATAACAAGGACGGAAAACACCGCGTTGCAGGCGAAAAGTGCTTCGGCGATGTACTGCCAGTAGCAAAAAATCAGGAAACCGCCCCATCGAGGGGCGGTTTCCTGCGAGGCTCTCCTCTCGCTTACGCAACAGTCCACCGGTCTGTTG
>CAKTMQ010000018.1 GCA_934573945.1 uncultured Oscillospiraceae bacterium
CCCTTAAAGCGGGCAGACAGAGCAAGCAGAAACTCTGCCTGCCCGCTTTAAGGGAGGTCAGGCACATTAAGGTACGGCGTGCGCCGTGCCGTAATGCCGTGGGGATATGGGGTGTGTGTTCTTTTTGCAGGGGCGGGTTCTACCCCGCCCGCGGGAGGGGCAGAATCCCTCCCCTACGGAACGGTTACAAGTGGTCTGTTCGTTTATCGTGCGGGTGGATGTGGGCGCCGTGGAGCACAGCGGAACAAGTGCCCTTGGGGTACATCCGCCCCTACGAATCTCTCAAGGAGCGTGTGTCTGCGCGTACAGAATATCGTAAGAGGTGCCTTCGTTTGTTCCTTTGCTCCGCAAAGGAACAAATCCCCATGGGGATTTGCACACACATTTTATATCGATTATTTGTTATTATAGCACATTCATCACGCAAATGCAAGTGCCGGGTCGGTTATTTTGCCGATTTTTCGTTTTCTTTACACGAATCGGTAAGTACCTGCACCATCCGTCAGCAGGCTCTTACCAAAAAATGTCCGCAGCGCCTGCGCCATATAAGCCGTGTCGGCACCGCCCGCCGTCTCAAAGGCGGAATGCATGGCCAGCTGTGCCAACCCGATGTCCGCCATCAGCAGCGATACCTGGGTGTTGGCAATGCTGCCCAGCGTGGAGCCGCCGGCCATGTCGGCGCGGTTGGCGTACCGCTGGAACGGCACACCGGCTGCGGCGCAGATCTCCTGCACCAGCGCCGCCGACACCGCGTCGGTGGTATAGCGCTGGCTGGCGTTGTACTTGATGACCACGCCGCCGTTGAGACGGACGGTGTGATTTTTGTCGGCATACTCCGGGTGGTTGGGATGCACGCCGTGGGCGTTGTCGCAGGACAGCAGGAAGCTGTTTGCCGCCATGGTACGCAACGTCAGCCCCTGCGCCTGGCAGATCCGTTCCATCGTCTCCCGCAGGAAGGTAGAGGCCGCCCCCTGCCGGGTCTGGCTGCCCACCTCCTCGTTGTCCAGCAGACAATAGGCGGCCACGCTCCGGCTGTCCGCCGCCGTCAGAAAGCCCTGCAGCGCGGCAAAGGCGCACTGCAGATCGTCCAGCCGCGGCGCGGAGATATAGTCGCCCCACACCACACCCGGATGGGGATTGTACACAAAGAGATCGCCGGTCAGCAGTTCCGTCTCCGCGACGCCCGCCTCCTGTGCGACCTGCCGCCGGAAGCTGCCTGCGCCGCCGCCCAGCAGAGGCTGCATATCCACAGCGGCGTTGTATTTCGTGCCGCTGTTGGCCTCCCGGTTCATGTGGATGGCCACATTGGGGATCAGCGCCACCGGCCGACGCAGATCCACGTTTCGCGCCGCCACGCCGTCGCCGGTGCGCACCATCACGCGCCCCGCCACACTGAGGGGGCGATCCATCCAGCTGGCGCACAGCATACCGCCGTAGCCCTCCACGCTCAGCCGTACCGCCCCATCTGACTCGGTCTCGGCGTTTTCCTTGATCTTAAAGGAAGGACTGTCGCCGTGTACCGCCGTCATCATAAAGCCCACCGGCAGGCAAAACGGCAGACGGAACGCGATCAGCGAGGAGCCGTTGCGGGTGACATAGTACCGCCCTCCAGGCTCCAGCGTCCACTCCTCCGTCTCCCGCAGGGGCTGATAGCCCTGCGCCTCCAGCAGCACGGCGGTATGCGCCGTGGTCTGGAATGCCGTGGGACACGCGGCAATATAGGAAAACAACGCCTGATTCATCCTGCTACCTCCCTGTTTTCTTCTCCGGCGGCCAGCAGTTCCGCCTTCTCCTCCTGCGTCACTACGAAAAATGCCCACACAAGCAGCGGCAGCACCAGCAGGATCCCCCGGATCGCCAACAGGTGCACCGCACCCACGCCCATGGCCGCACCGATATGGAAGCACAGCAGTGTGGTGCCGAAGAACGCCGCCCGCTTCAGCTGTCCCCGATCACGGGTACACAGATACTCCGCCAGCGCCAGCGACGTCTGCTTGGTATTGTTGGTGGAAAAAATGGTGGAGCTGTAAAAATTCTGGGCGCCGCGGAAACTGCTCCACTGCACGCTCATGGCAAAGAATATGGGATACAGGGACAGCGTCAGATCCATCTCCGCCGGCAGCAGACTCAGCACCACCGCCATGGCCGCCGTGACCACCGGTGAGAGCCGCCGCATATTCACATTCCATTTGTAGGGCAGCAGCACCGTCATCATGGTGCCCGCCACGTAGATCACCAGGGCACCGAAGTGCTCCAGCGCCTTGAAGCCCTGACCATACAGCGCGTCGATCACCATTTCCAGCAGGTTCACCGTCTGGGCATTGCCCATCACACCGCTGCGGCACAAAATGGCATAGGCCGCAAAAAAGCCGCCCACACAGGCAAAAGCCAGATGACGGTACCAGTCGATATGCTTATTTTTATAAAGGGGCATACTATATCCTCCCGAGCAAAGCTACACATCAGTATAACATACTTTTCCCGGTGGACAATGGTGAAAACGACGAAAAAGCGTAAAAAATACCGTTGACAACGACGAAAGATGTGGTAAAATAAGGGCAACATATGAATCGGCTATGAGGAAACGAGTCCGCCGCAGCCGCCCGAAGCGAGAGGGGAACCGGTGCAAGCCCCTTGGGACAGGCAGACAGGACAGCCACTTCCGAGCCTGCGGCGAGGAGCCGCACGTCTCGTCCCCGTTACCGGACGGCTTGAGATGACGGGTGACCGTCAAATTAGGGTGGTACCGTGAAGCTGCGCTTCGCCCCTATGGTGGGGCGGGGCGTTTTTGTATTTTGAGAGGTAAGCGATGCACTATCGTATCATAGATATGGCAAACGATCCCCGCAGCGGACAGTTCGCCTATTTCCGGCAGATGATGTTTCCCTTTGCCGGCATCACAGCGGAGGTGGACATCACGGATTTTATGGCAGCACGGGGATCTCGACCGTTTTTTCTCAGCTTTCTCTACGCCGTGGTGCGTGCGGCCAATGCGGTGCCCCAGCTGCGCCGCCGTTTGCTGGACGACGGCACCGTGGCGGAGTACGACTGGTGCCCGCCATCCTACACCGCTATGAAGCCGGACGGCGTCTATGTCTACTGTACGGTTGAGGGCGATCTCAGCTACGACGACTTCGTGGCGCTGGGGCAGCAGCGGCAGCGGGAGGTACTGGCGCGCGGTACGCTGACCGAGGACGGTGACGTGCGCAGCTTCTTCTTTGTGTCCAGTCTGCCGTGGCTCCACTATTCTCAGCTGCAGCACCCGGCGGTAAGCCCCGACGACAGCAATCCCCGGATGAGCTGGGGCAAGTATGTCACGGTCAACGGGCGCACCACGCTGCCGGTATCCCTGTTTGTCAACCATGCTCTGGCCGACGGGCTGCACATTTCTCAGTTCTTCCGGAACCTGGAGCAGGAGCTGGCGGCGCTGTGCCGCCAATGGAACGAGCGCAAATAATTTTTATATAGAAGATTCAAGCAAAAAGGAGACGAAAGAGTATGAGCCATCCCTATCACGGTTTGAATGAGCTGCGGGAGATGTTCCTGAAGTTCTTCGAGACGAAAGGTCATCTGCGGCTGCCCAGCTTTTCGCTGGTACCCCAGAATGACAAATCCATCCTGCTGATCAACGCCGGCATGACCCCCATGAAGCCCTGGTTCAAGGGCGAGGAGGAGCCGCCCTGCAAGCGGGTGTGTACCTGTCAGAAGTGCATCCGCACCGGCGACATCGACAACGTGGGTCACACCGCCCGCCATGGCACCTATTTCGAGATGCTGGGCAATTTCTCCTTCGGCGACTACTTCAAGCATGAAGCCATCGCCTGGAGCTGGGAGTTTCTGACCAGCCCCGAGTGGGTGGGTCTGGAGCCGGATCGCCTGTATCCCTCCGTCTATCTGGAGGACGACGAGGCCTGGAACATCTGGCACGATGAGATCGGCATCCCCGCTGAGAAGATCTTCCGCTTCGGCAAGGAGGACAACTTCTGGGAGCACGGCTCCGGCCCCTGCGGTCCCTGCTCCGAGATCTACTATGACCGGGGTCCCGAGTTCGGCTGCGGCAAGCCCGGCTGCACCGTGGGCTGCGACTGTGACCGCTATATCGAGGTGTGGAACAATGTATTCAGCCAGTTCGACAACGACGGCCACAACAACTACACAGAGCTGAAGCAGAAGAATATCGACACCGGTATGGGGCTGGAGCGTCTGGCCTGCGTGTGCCAGAACGTGGACAGCCTGTTCGATGTGGACACGGTGATGAACATCACCAACAAGGTCAGTGAGCTCACCGGCGCCCACTATGGCGAAAGCCACAAGCGCGACGTGAGCCTGCGGGTCATCACCGACCATATCCGCAGCGCCACCTTTATGATCTGCGACGGCATCCTGCCCTCCAATGAGGGGCGCGGCTACGTGCTGCGCCGCCTGCTGCGCCGCGCTGCCCGTCACGGCAAGCTGCTGGGCGTCAATGAGCCGTTCCTGTATCAGGTGGTGGACACAGTCATCCATGAGAACGAGTGCCAGTATCCCGACCTGCGGGAGAAACAGTCCTATATCACCAAGGTCATCCGCACCGAGGAGGAGAACTTCGCCCGCACCATCGACGGCGGCATGAAGATCTACGGTGATATGCTCACTGCTCATAAGGCCAAGGGTGAGACTGTGTTCTCCGGTGAGGACGCTTTCAAGCTATATGACACTTTCGGCTTCCCCATCGATCTGACGGCAGAGATGGCCGCCGAGGAGGGCATGACCATCGACGAGGACAGCTTCCGCACTCTGATGACCGAGCAGAAGGAGCGCGCCCGCGAAGCCCGCAAGGCACTGGGCGATCTGGGCTGGGCCGGTGTGGAATTCGGCAAGGATATGCCCGCTACCGAATTCGTGGGCTATGACTACGACGCCATCGACGACGCCCGCGTACTGGCTATCGTGGCCGAGGGCGAGCTGGTGGACGAGGTCGTGGCCGGTATGGACGCCATTGTGGTGCTGGATCAGACACCTTTCTACGCTGAAATGGGTGGTCAGGTGGCCGACCATGGCCGCATCGCCGACAGTGACAGCATCGAAAATCCCGACGGCAACTGCGCCATGCTGTTCCATGTGAACAATGTGCTGAAAAACAAGGGCGGCAAGTTCATGCACTACGGCAAGCTCCTCAAGGGCTCTCTGCACGTGGGTGACACCGTATCCGCCGCCATCGATACCGTTCGCCGCGCTGCCATCCGCCGCGCGCACAGCGCCACCCATCTGCTGGATGCCGCGCTGACAAAGGTGCTGGGCGACCATGTGCACCAGGCCGGCTCGCTGGTAGAGCCGGATCGTCTGCGCTTCGACTTCACCCACTTCGAGGGCATCACGCCCCAGCAGCTCAACGAGGTGGAGGATCTGGTCAACGGCGCCGTGCTGGACGGTCTGTCCATCACCACCGAGGAGCTGCCGCTGGACGAGGCCAAAGCCCGGGGCGCCGTGGCCACCTTCGGCGAGAAGTACGGCGCTACCGTCCGGGTGGTGACCATGGGCGACTTCTCCATGGAGCTGTGCGGCGGTACGCATCTGGACAACACCGCCAAGGTGGGTCTGTTCCGTATCAAGTCCGAGAGCAGTGTCGCTTCCGGCGTTCGCCGTATCGAAGCTACCACCGGCCGTGTCTCTATTGACGAGACCCGCCATGGCCGCAACACGCTGCTCAAGGCCGCCCAGTTCTTTAAGACCGCTCCCAGCAGCATTCTGGAGCGCATGGAGCAGCAGGCCAACGAGATGAAGGAGCTGCGTCAGGCACTGGAGAAGTTCAAGGCAGAGGCGTCGCTGGGCGAAGCCCGTCAGGTCATGGCCTCCGCCAAAACCGTGGGCGGCCTGCACATCATCACCGGCACCCGCCAGAATCTGGACGCCAACGCACTGCGCAGCATGGGTGATTTCCTGCGGGATAAGGATCCCTCCGTGGTGGCAGTACTGGCCAGCATCAACGGCGAAAAGGTCAGCTTCCTGGCCGTCTGCGGCAAGGAGGCCGTGGCACGGGGCATTAAGGCCGGCGATCTGGTCAAGACCGTGTCCGCCATCTGCGGCGGCAAGGGCGGCGGCAAGCCCGACAGCGCCATGGGCGGCGGCACCGATCTGCTGAAGGTGGACGATGCATTGGCCGTCGTGGACGATTTCGTGACGGAGAAGCTGGGCTGAGTCCCGCTTCCCCACTCAATACACATTTTCACTGAAAGGAGACGCATCCATGAAAAACGACTGCCTGTTCTGCGCCATCATCGATGGCGAGATCCCCAGCAAGAAGCTGTACGAGGATGACCTGTGCTATGCCTTTTATGACATCGAGCCTCAGGCACCGGTACATTTTCTGGTAGTGCCCAAGGCACACATCTGCTGCGCGGCCAAGATCGACGAGAGCAACGCGTCCGTGGTGGCGCACTGCTTCACTGTCATCGCCAAACTGTGCCATGAGCTGGGCTGTGAGAGCTACCGTATCGTCAACAACTGCGGCGACCAGGCCGGCCAGACCGTCAAGCACCTGCACTTCCATGTGCTGTCCGGCCGCGACATGACCTGGCCTCCGGGCTAAAAAATGGTGTGAAACACACGAAACAGCCGCGGCCTCAAGCCGCGGCTGTTTCTTTTATGTGTCTTTATGCTTCATTCTCTTTACGCCGCTGTTTT
This sequence comes from uncultured Oscillospiraceae bacterium, assembly GCA_934573945.1. GTDB lineage: Bacteria > Bacillota > Clostridia > Oscillospirales > Oscillospiraceae > Vescimonas. The sequence continues at coordinate 6,664 of CAKTMQ010000018.1, forward strand.
GCTGCGTTTTTTCTCCTCATAGACACTGTTGAGAGTATACAGGATCACGCCTGCCCAGATGAAGTAAAAGCTGAACAGCTTCTCCGCGGTCAGACTCTCCCCCATGATCATACCACAGAAGATGGCCAGCGTGGGGCTGAGATACTGACAGATGCCGGTGGTCATCAGCGGCAGATTCCGCACGCCGATGGCATAGAACAGCATGGGCACGGCGGTCACCACACCGGAACCCATCAGCAGCAGCTGCCGCACCACCGTCAGGCTGCCCATGCCGTTGTCCCCCATTCGGAAAAACAGCACAAACACCAGCGCCAACGGCACCATCATAATGATCTCCATGGTAGTGCTGACAATGGAGTCGATGGTCAGGCTCTTTTTCACCGCCGCATAAACGGCAAACATCAGTGCCAGCGCAATGGTCACATAGGGCACGCCGCCAAAGCCGTTGGTACTCAGCACGATACCCACCACCACGATGCCGATGATAATGAAATGCCGCCAGGTGATCCGCTCCTTGAACACCAGCGCACCGAAAGCAAACACCACCAGCGGCTGGATGTAGTAGCCCAGTGAACACTCCAATACCCGGCCATTCTGCACCGCCCAGAGATAGACGATCCAGTCCCCGAAGAGGAACAGCGCCGCTGGGATCTCCCGCTTGAGCACCGCTCTGTCCAGGAATGCGGCCTTCAGCTGAGGCAGCTTCCCCTGTACCTTCAGGATCAGCACACAGCATACCGCCGCCCAGATGATCCGGCTGGCCATCAGGAAAAAGGTGTCCATCCCGTCGCACAAAAACCAGTACAGCGGCTGAAAGCCCCAGATCAGGAAGCATCCCAGCATAGCGGTCAGCCCTTTTTTATAATTGTAAGCAGGCATAAGCAGCACCACTTCCTTTTCTGTGTTTTTTCATTTACACCGCGCCGGATCAATGGTAGAATATTGTAGAAGTCTGCACCAGCATACCACCGGACGGCGTAAATGGCAATACCCTCACTGCATCTTTTCTGTCAAAAACCGCCGGAACTCTCAAGAAAAGGAGCGCTTTTATGCTGATTTTTGACATGGACGGTACCCTCATCGACTCCAATGGCATCTGGCGTGATGTGGATACCGCCTTTCTGGCAAAACGGGGTCTCCCCTACACCAGGGAATACTATGACGGCGTGGCACACACGGTGTTTCCCCGCGCCGCGGAATTTACCAAAGCCTACTGCCGTCTTCCGGAATCCACCGAGGAGATCATGGCGGAGTGGATGGAGATGGCCGGTGACCTGTATACCACCAGTGTTCCGGTGAAGCCCGGCGTAGTGACCTATCTGGAGCGCTGCAAGGCTGCCGGCGAGCGGATGGCCGTGCTGACCTCCAGCGTCCCGGCGCACTGCCATGCGGCACTGGAGCACCTCCGGCTCAAGCCCTATTTTGAGCGGATCTTCTTCGCCCAGGAGCTGGGGATCGACAAGAAGGAACCCGCCATCTACCTGAAAACGGCGGAGCTGCTGGGTGTCACCCCGGCGGAGTGCACCATCTACGACGACTCCGTGGCCGCCTGCCGCAGCGCCCGTGCCGCCGGCATGACGGTGGTAGGCGTCTATGACGCCTTCTTCCACGTCTCCTGGGAGGAGATGCAGGCGGTGTGCCACCGCTGCATCCGCAGCTTTGAAGAGCTCCTCTGAGCCAAAATTTTAATATGCTGAGAAAAAGGACGGTCATAAGACCGCCCTTTTTCCTTTGTAAGAAGAAATGGGAGAGAAAGAAAACAGAGAGAAACCTTTATTTCGCGTTATAAGACCCACCCATCAGGCCGCATATTACCGCCAGATCGCCGAACAACAGGAAGCCCAGCAGCACGGAGGTTACACGGATCACAGGGTTGAACCAGCCGGACAGGATCGCGGCAAATGTACCGGCGACCACCAATGTCAGGAGTACGGCCAGCACCACAGCAGTTGTCTTATTCATCTTCATAGCAAAAACTCCTTTCATCTTTTCGTTTTGTTTTGCTCTTTACAGCTAAGATGATACTATAGTTTATGCCATATGTAAAATACGTGAAAACTAAGTTGGTTATAGTCTCAAGCTATGTCTCCTGTGACCGTCTGTATCGCTCCGCATACTGCTGCATGGCCTGGATATACGCCTGCGCCATGGGGCTGAGCAGCATATGTTCCCGCACGATATATCCCAGGCTCACCTTCTTGCGGGGCTTGAGATACAGCATACTGGACTGATACACCGACCGGGACACCTCGTCATCCAACCCGATGCCCGGCTGATAGGCCATCAGCTCCCGGGTCAGGTCGTTGGCGGTGGCACGGTCACGCACCAGAATGTGGCGAGGTGTTACCGCCGGCATGGAGATGTCCTCCGAGAAAAACAGGGCGTTGTGCCGTCCCTGTTCAAAGGAGATACAAGGATAGGGCGCCAGATCCTCCTCTGTCACCTCTTCCCGTCCCGCCAAGGGATGGTTTCTGTCCACATACACCGTGGCGTCCTTTTCAATCAGTTCCGTATAGACCAGTTCGTTCTCCCGGAACAGCCGCTGCAGCACCTCACTGTTCTGCGCCGTCATCAGCAGAACGCCCACCTCGCTGCGCATCATGCCCACATCCGCAATGACCTCATGGGTCGTGGTCTCCCGGAAGGTCATGCTGTATTTTTCGCCGCCCAGCTCCCGCACCACACCGGCAAATACGCGGGCGGCAAAGTTATAGTGCTGGGCGGACACGGAAAACTGCTGCTTGTGCGGGGAACGGGCGCCGTACCGTTCCTCCAGCAGCTGTGCCTGCAGCAGCACCTGCCGGGCATAGCCCAGAAACTCATCCCCCTCCCGGGAGAGCACCACACCCCGGTTGGTACGCAGGAAGATGGTCACGCCCATTTCCCGCTCCAGCTCCTGTATAGCGGCGGTCAGACTGGGCTGGGAGATAAACAGCGCCTTGGCCGCGCCGCTGATGGTACCGCTCTCCGCCACGGCGGTGACATAGCGTAATTGCTGCAATGTCATAGCCGTCCTCCTTAAAAGCTGCCGATGGGGATGGAGCCGTCGTCGCTGCCCTTGGTGATGGACTTGATCTGCAGATAGTAGCCCTTTCCGTTTTCCATCTCCACATATACCCGGTCACCCGCCCGGTGTCCCATCACGGCGCGCCCCACCGGCGATTCCTTGCTGATCCACCCTTTCAGCGCATCCTGCCGCAGGGTGGTCACCAGCTGGATCGTCCGGCTGCGGCCGGTGTTCTCCATCAGGATCTCCACCGTGTCGTACAACCCCGCCGTGTCGTCAGATGAATTGTCGCCGATGACGCGGGCGGTCTTGATCATCCGCTGCAGATAGCGGATCCGGCTGTCGTTCCGGTTCTTCTCCTGCTTGGCGCACTTATACTCAAAGTTCTCACTGAGATCGCCAAAGGCACGCGCCGTCTGCACATCCTCGATCAGTTTAGGGCGCAGCTGCTGCACCCGGTAGTCGATCTCCTCCTGCATCTTCTGAATATCCTGCTTCGTCAACTCGTCATACATATGCTTTACTCCTCCATGATCGCCGCCAGACGCGCAAGCGCCTGGGGTAGCTTGTCCAATTCAATTCCGGAATAGTTGACCACCAGCACGTGGTGGGGTGCCTGCTCCTGACGGGCATAGTAGTCCGACAGCAGCGCCAGCCGCAGCCCCTGCGCCGCGGCTCGCTGCCGCAGTGTCTCATCCGGCAGCGTGGTATGCAGCCGCACCAGGAAGTGCAGCCCTGCGTCCTGCTCCATGATCTCCGCCCGTCCCGCCAGTGCGCCGCTGCGGATGCAGTCGATCACCGCGTCACGCTTCTGGTGGTACCGCTTGCGCATCCGGTTGAGATGCTGCTCGTAGTGTCCGCGGGAGAGAAACTGCGCCAATGTATACTGCTCAAAGCTGGACACGGTGCAGGCATAGAAACCCAGCTTCTCCCGGTACGCCGCCAGCAGCCGGGGCGGCAGCAGCATATAGCTGATACGGATAGACGGGGCGATGGTCTTGGAAAAGGTGTTCAGATAGATCACATTCTGATGCTCATCGTCAGAGAACAGCGTAGGGATCGGCCGCCCTACAAAGCGGAATTCGCTGTCGTAGTCGTCCTCCAGAATGTACCGTCCCTCCTGCTGCTCCGCCCAGCGCAGCAGCTCATGCCGCCGGGTGATAGGCATCACGATACCGGTGGGATAGTGGTGGCTGGGTGAGATATGCACCACGTCGGCGTCCGCGGCGCACAGCGCCTGATAGGACAGGCCGCTCTCATCCAGCGCAATGCGCCGCAGCGGCACCTGATTGCTGCTGTAGATTCGGGCGATCTTGCCGTACCCGGGATCCTCCACCGCATAGCGCTTCTCCCGTCCCAGCAGCTGGATCAGCAGGTTATACAGCGTCTCCGTCCCTGCCCCTACGATGATCTGCCGGGGCGACACCGTCATGCCGCGAAACTGGTGAAGGTATTCGGCGATAGCCTGCCGCAGCTCGACGGCGCCGGTAGAGGGTGTGGGACGCAGCAGCTTTGTATCCTGCTCCAGAATGGTCTGGCGCATCAGCTTCGACCACGTGGCAAAGGGAAAGTATTCCGCCGCCGTGGAGTTGGTCACAAAATCCATGAACCATGTCTGCTCCGTCGGCTCGCCGTCCGGCTCCTCTTTCACAGCAGCGGCTGCCGTCAACGGCTGCTGGATGCGCATCACGTAGTACCCCCGCTTCTCCACGCCGCAGATGTACCCCTCGGCGATCAGCTGCTCATAGGCGTTTTTCACCGTGATCACGCTGACCTCCAGATGGGCAGCCAGTGCCCGCTTGCTGGGCAGCTTCTCCCCTGCCGCCAGCGTCCCCGCCAGGATGTCGCTCCTGATGTGCCGGTACAGCTGCTCGTACAGACTGATCCCGCTGCCTTTCTCAAAGGTATATGTCAGCATATGTCCTCCTGTCGTTTGATCTGGTATGCACATTTTGTCTCATTTTGGATATTTTAATAATACCAATCCATACTATAATACACTCCAGTAAGAATTGCAAGGAGGCAAATGCCATGAACGATCAAAAAATTCGCAAGCTCGTCGTCAGTGCCCTGATGGCGGCACTGACCTATGTGGCCACCATGGTGATCCAGATCCCCTCTCCCATGAGCGGCTATGTCAATCTGGGTGACTGCTTTGTCCTGCTGTCCGGCTGGCTGCTGGGACCCTGGTACGGCGGTGCGGCTGCCGGTATCGGCTCTATGCTCACCGACCTGATCTCCGGCTACGGCTACTATGCCCCCGGCACCTTTGTTATCAAGGGGCTTGATGCCTTGGTAGCTGCGCTGATCTTCCGCTCCATGGGGCGCACCAGTGCCGCCGCGCTGGTCAGCGGCGTGGTGGGCGAGATCATCATGGTGGTGGGCTACTTCGGCTATGCGGCTCTGCTGCTGGGCAAGGGCATCGGCGCTGCCGCCAGCATCCCCGGCAATCTGGTGCAGGCCGCTATGGGTCTGGTCATCGGCTTTGTGCTGCTGAAGGTCACACAAAAGACGCGTATTGCAGAAAAGGTCTGACCGTGCTATAATAACACTGGCGTTTCGGGTATGCTGCCGCGTAAGCGGCGGCATACCCGTACCGTGCTGTATACAATACGTTGAAATGAGGTGTTTTTTATGGCAGGAACCGTTCATGACGTAGAAAATAAAGACCTGCTGGCACAGGTCAAAGAAGAGTCCGCCAATGCCGCCCGTCAGCTGGCGGAGGCCGCCAGACTGCACAAGGGGCAGCTGGTGGTGGTTGGCTGCTCCACCAGTGAAGTGGTGGGCAAAAAGGTAGGCAGCTGGTCTACTCCGGAGGTCGCCGCCGCCATCTTTGAAGGACTCAACAGCGTGTTTGCTCCCATGGGCGTCTATATCGCCGCCCAGTGCTGCGAGCACCTGAACCGCGCCCTCATCGTAGAGCATGAGGCCGTCCCCAACGGCGAGATCGTCAATGTGATGCCCCAGCCCAAAGCCGGCAGTTCCTTTGCCACGGCGGCCTATCAGAGCTTCCGTCACCCGGTGGCGCTGGAGGAGATCCAGGCCGACGCCGGTCTGGACATTGGCGGCACGCTCATCGGTATGCATCTGAAGAAGGTGGCCGTCCCAGTGCGTCTGGAGCAGGCGCATATCGGACAGGCTATTGTGCTGGCCGCCCGCGTCCGCCCCAAGTTCATCGGTGGCGAAAGAGCCATCTATGACGAGAGCCTGAAGGACGGGTATCCGGTGTTTGATTGATATTGTTTCATGGCTATAAAAAGAAGGACATCCGGCGGATGTCCTTCTTTTTATAGTGTGCGATGCGAGACTTGAATTGCCGCACACCGATACCGCACTGTCCTTCCTGACGCTGGGAAACACTGCAAGCAAAAGGCTTACTATATATTCGGAAACTCCTGCTCGTCGAGATACCCGTTTTCACCTCTGCTCGTACCAGCCGCAGCCCTGACGCTCCGACGGATGATAATAGGAGCCGTAATGATTGCAGTAGCCCCGGTCGTTGGAATCACGGTTATTCCGTTCCCAATACACACAGTCGGAACAGTTACCGCTTCCGCAAAAACAGCCTTCCGGAATAATGATGTCGTTTTCTTTCTTAAACATTTTGCGTTCCTCACATTCTTTCGTTTATTTCTATCGTATCGCAGACAATATGAAGCATTCCGCCAGACCAGTCTGCGCGATAGGCAATGACTTCTTTTCGAGGAAGTACGATAGGGAAATACAAGGATCGGATAGACGGCGGCAAACTTCCCATGAGTTTTTCTATGTATGTCATATCGCCTTTGGACAGCATTCTGTCCTTTGTGTAGTGGCTGTGATAAATGCCGTAAAGCTCTACACCCTCCGTGCTCCACTGTTCGATAGCGGCATTCAGCACATCAACATTCGGTGCATATCTGGCAGACATATACGATACGCCATCATCTGCACAGTAACGCGTGATGACTCCGTTTTTCCCTCCGAGAATACCGCCGCTTTCTGGCGGGAGTAGGGGCGTGCAATTGATAATGTCATCCAAAATCTTTTTTTCGATCTTCATATCTGATTCCCTGCTAATATGCTTTGTTTGATTTCGAACAAAGCTCTTGTTTTTTGCTACTTTTCCAAAAATCCAAACAGTTTCAGCACAAAATATATGAAATATAACGCACCAACCAAATATCCTACTACCACGACCAGCACCACTTTGAAAGCCACATTCATTTTTTCCCAATTGGGGCGGTGTGACATCACTTTATAGCCAGAATAAATTGCCCAAAGCGTATAGACGATTGCAATTACTGTTCCCATACATTTCTCTCAATATCACTTTTAATAGCGCCAACTGCCAGAATGATCTACATATGCCTCGCCAGGGCTTCTCCACGCACCCGACTCGTCTACATATGTGTCATTTGGCCCACGCCAAGCTCCAGAAGCATCTACATAGCTGTCATCAGGTGTTCTCCATGAGCCAGAGTAGTCTACATAAGATTCATTTGGCATTCGCCATGAGCCCGACGCATCCATGTACTGTTCTTTCTTCCACCGCGGCATAACGTCATTTCCTCTTTCAGATATATTTGATAATGCAGTAGCAAATCACGACAAGAATAGTTATAAACAGCAGCCATTTTCCTCCGTGCTTCTTCGTAGATGGCTGGGGTACACTATTCCGTGTCCCGACCGGTTCACGCTTAATTGTCGCTGCATATTGTCTAATCAGCTCCATCTCTTTTTTATCGCTAAAGTATTTACATGAATCATAATCATCCACACGAATGTTTAGCTTCCTGCACATTCTGTAACAAGGACGGCCAGAATCATCATTGTTTACCAGATACGAATGGTCACAGCCAAATCCACATTGTTCACCCATATACTTTCCATTGTCCCCACGGTGTACATACAGGGCATCCGCCATTTTTTCCCGAAGATCCATATTTTCCCCTTTCTTTTAGTTATGACTTCCCTGCTCAGATTCCTAACCTGCCAACTGATTTCTTTTTGTGTACTATTGCAAATCGCAAGGGTACACCTTTTACAATACAAGTATACAGGAATTAGCTGATTTTTCAAGGAGATAATACACGATTTTATGTAGAAAAATGTGTTTTGAATTGTACACCTTTCCAAATGATCCGTACTTTCCTTTAACCCTCCTTTTCAAATTTCACCGCCTTACCGTAAAACGTACCCGCCGGCATACCGCAGGCTGCCGCCGCCTGCTGCAAGGTCAGCTCCTTATTCCTCCACGCTCTGTGTACCTCGTAAAAATTCTCCGGCAGAGGCAGCGGCGGGCGACCGAATTTCACGCCACGCGCCTTGGCCGCTTCAATGCCCTCTGCCTGCCGGCGGCGGATATTTTCCCGCTCTGACTGTGCCACAAAGGACAGGATCTGCAGCACCAGATCGGCAATAAATGTCCCCATCAGGTCTTTCCCCTGCCGGGTGTCCAGCAGCGGCATATCCAGCACGCAGATGTCCGCCCCCTTCTCCTTGGTCAACAGCCGCCACTGCTGCTGGATCTCTCCATAGTTCCGCCCCAGCCGGTCGATGCTCAGCACATAGAGCAGATCGCCCGGCTTTAATTTTTTCACCAGCCGCTTGTACTGCGGCCGCTCAAAGTCCTTGCCGGACTGCTTGTCCAGATAGATGTGCCGATCCGCCACGCCCTTGCCGTGCAGTGCCACCAGCTGCCGTTCTTCGTTCTGATCCACGCTGGACACGCGGATATAGCCATATACGCCCATACGTCCTCCTTCTGCCGCAAGAGGGACAGCCTTCGCCATCCCTCCCGTCATGTGACTGATTGTACACCCATGGTCACCGGCAGAAAAACGGTTGCCCTTTTATAGGCAACAGAACGTGAAAAAAGCCGCCTGACGGCGGCTTTTTACGATTCAATGGGATCACATCCCTGCCTATTTATTTACGGCACAATGGGAAACAGCAGATGCAGTCCGCCGAACACCACCAGCGACACCACGGTGGCGATCAGAAACCCCTTGCAGATCTTGCGGCTCTTCTGCGCCAGCGCCTCGCTCTCGTGCTCGTTCTTCCAGCGGACGAAAAACCAGCCGGTGCACAAAAGGCAGACCACCGGGGCAAACAGCAGCCCGATTATGGCAACATATTCCATAGTACTCCTCCTTGTTCGTTGTCCTCATTATACCTGAAGATGGCCTCAGCGTCAAGAAATCCCCCTCGGTTTCCTGTAAATATGTGCAAAAACCGCTGGGGCGCATTGTCTTTTTTGATAAAATATGCTATAGTAATGATGTTTGTGACCTGCGGTCTTTCCGCCGCCGCAGGTCGTGTCAAGACGATAAAGGAAAGGGAGAATGTTCTGTGAAAAAACGACTGCTGTCCGCACTGCTGGCGCTGGTGATGGTGTGCACCCTGCTGCCTGTTGCCGCATGGGCGGCCTATAAAAGCGGCCTCTGCGGCGCCCAGGGCGATAACGCCACTTGGGAGCTGTCTTATGCGATCAGTGATACGAATTTTTTCAGTCTGTCGATTTACGGTTCCGGAGATATGACGGATTACGACATAACGGAAGATGACTATGCGCCGTGGTACATTGCGACGAACAACAGGGGCTCTATCGTCAAGGTAGCGATCGCAGATGGTATTACCCACATTGGAAACTCCACGTTTGCTTACTCCGCCTTTCCCTCTGTTGATATTCCTCAAAGCGTGACCTCTATCGGAGACTTTGCTTTTACCGGCTGTTTCAAGCTGAGCTCCGTATCCATGCCAAACACAGTAGCATCTCTGGGTGACGCTGCCTTTTATCGTTGCAGTAAGCTGACTTCCATCGAACTTGGCAGCCGTCTGTCTACTATCGGCCGATCCTGCTTTGAGTCCACTGGCTTAACCGCGATCACCCTCCCTGCACGCGTTACCTCGATAGGTGAGCAGGCGTTTGCCAGCTGCGAGGATCTGAAATACATCGTGATTACCGGCACAAATCTTCGCTCCATCGGCGCTAACGCCTTCAAAAACTGTATCTCCCTGACGGACGTCTACTTCAAGGGTTCACAGGCACAGTGGAACCGCATCGCCATCGACAGCAGCAACGTCGCGCTGAAGAGAGCCGTCATCCACTATAACTATGACGGCACGACCGCGCCCACGCTGGCCACTCCCGTCATGACCCTCTCCCGCGATACCAGCGCGGATAAGCCCCGCATCAGCTGGAATTCGGTGGACGGCGCTGCCCAGTACGAGATTTATCGCTCCACCGATAATGTCAGCTTCTCCATCATCCGCCGCACCACCGGCCTGTCCTACACGGACACCACCGCTGCAGCGGGCACTACTTATTACTACAAGGTGCGCGCCATCAACGGCACGGACATCAGTCTCTTCTGCGCGGCACAGTCCATCAAGTCCCCCGCCGTTCCCAGCGTGCCCACCATGACGTTGACCACAGACCGCAGCGGCAAACCGGTGCTGAGCTGGACGTCGGTAAAGGACGCCTCCACCTATGAGGTCTATCGTTCCACCACCGGCGCGGCAGGCAGCTACAAGATCGTCCGCCGCACCTCCGGTCTCACGTGGACAGACACCAGCACAGAGATGGATAAAACGTACTACTACGTAGTACGGGCAAAGAACGGCAATCTCTGCGGTAAGTTCTGCGCTGCCAAGTCTGTCAAATGCCCCATCATTCTCAGTGCGCCGACTATGACTCTGGATCTCGACAGGAGCGCCAACAAGCCGGTGATCAGCTGGCCTGCTGTTCCCTTTGCCACCCAGTATGAGATCTACCGCTCCACTACCGGTGCGAATAAGAGCTACAAAATCATTCGCCGCACCTCCGGCCTGACCTATACCGACACCACCGCCGCCAGCGGCACAACATACTACTATACCGTCCGTGCTATGCGCAGCACTGCTTCCGGCACGATTTACAGCAGCTTCTGCAAAGCGCAGTCCACTCTGCCCGCCGTGCCCACCATGACGCTGCAGGTGAACAGCACTACCGGTCTGCCGGTCATCAGCTGGAAAAAGGCGTCCAGCGCCACCCAGTATGAGGTCTACCGCTCTGATACCGGCACCGCCGGCAGCTTCCGGATTATCCGCCGGACGATTGGGCTGAGCTACACCGACACAACGGCGGCGGCAGGCCATACCTACTACTACGTCGTCCGCGGTATGCAGGGAACTTCCCCCCATATCTTCTATGGTAAGTTCTGCCCGGCGCAGAGTATCCAGTGCACAGCCGTTCCCGATGTGCCTGTCATGACCCTGACCAATGACAGCGACACCGGTAAGCCGGTCATCAGCTGGAGCAAGGCAGCAAACGCGGCGCAGTATGAGGTATTCCGCTCCACAGACGGCAGCAGCTTCTCCATCGTTCGCCGCACCATCAACCTGACGTGGACTGACCCTAACACGGAAGCCGGTGTCACCTATTATTACAAAGTGCGTGCCATCAGCGGCAGCGTCAAGGGCTCATTCTGCACGGCGCAGAGCATTGTCATTCTTGGCATCCCCACTATGACGCTGTCCAACAACAGCAAGACTGGCCGCAATATCGTCAGTTGGAGCAGCGTTGCCTGCGCCACGGAGTACGAGGTCTACCGCTCTACGGATGGCGGGGACTATCAGTCCGTCCACCGCACCAGCGCTCTGACCTACACAGACCTTGACACAGACTACGGAGTCACCTACTCCTATAAGGTGCGTGCCATTTATAGCGCCGCCCCCGTCACAGTCTGCGGCGCGTTCTGCCCGGCGCAGAGTATCGCCATTCCCGGTGTTCCCACCATGACGCGATCTTATGAGAGTGTCACAGGCCGCAGTATTATCAGATGGAACAGTGTTTCCTACGCAACAGAGTACGAAGTCTATCGCTCTACCGATGGTGAGAACTACCAGTCCGTTCTCTGCACCACCGCCCTGAGTTACACGGACCTTGACACAAGTTATGGTGTCACCTATTTCTACAAGGTACGCGGCGTCAATGGCAGCGTTAAGGGCGCATTCTGCGAGCCAAAGAGTATCGTATCCATGGCGCAGGTGCTTATAGTCAGCGGAACATGTGGCGACATATACAGCGGTTCACGCAGCGATGTCACTTGGGAGCTGTTTGGCGACGGGACGCTGCTCATCAGCGGCAAGGGCAAGATGGAAAACTGTCCCCCTATCGGCGGTGGTGTCGAAACTACTCCCTGGTGCAATGTTCTCCTCAAAATTAAGAAAGCTGTCATTCGCCCCGGTGTCACTTCCATCGGCGATTGGGCATTTTCCAGTTGCAGTAAACTTAACAGCATCACGATTCCAGACAGTGTCGTTTCCATCGGTCTCTACGCATTTTCTCATTGTGAAAGTCTCTCCAGCATCAAAATCCCCGCCAGTGTCAAGACGATTGGTTTTTATGCCTTCTCCCGCACCAGCCTCACCAGCGTCACTATTCCCAACGGTGTCACCACTATTGACAATGGCACTTTCTCCAACTGCACCAGCCTGACCAGCATCGCCATCCCACGCAGTGTTAAAAAAATTGGAGATTCTGCTTTTGATTACTGCTATGACAGTTTGAAAACGGTCTACTATGGCGGCAGCAAAGAGCAATGGTCTGCGATTACAATAGGCAAATTTAACTATTCTTTAGCATATCCTAAACAGTATGCAACAACGATCCTCTATAACCAGACCGAGCCCTGGCGCTGAGGTACAGCTGCAGCAGTAAGAAGCGGCAATCAACTGCGAACAACAGCGGCGATGTGCTGCGCAATGATCCCCCGGCCATATGGCCGGGGGATCATTGCGCTTTCTTTCGTTTTGGTACCGCAGAGCTGATGGGGCTTGGCAGCGCACCTCTATACGGTTGCAAGAAACAGGAATTTTTTTGGAAAACACAGCACATAACGCTGTACAAACTGCCGAAAGTACACAAAAATCTTTGGGCACCATGTCATTGTTTTCTGAACAGCGATTTGTTAAACTGTTTTTTGATGTATCATATAATATGAACGGAGGAAAATCATATGCACAAGAGGATCGTGAGCTTGCTGATGACCGTGCTGATGCTGGCGGCCATGGTGCCGACAACGGTGTGGGGCGTCTCAATCGTGGATTCCGGAACCTGTGGCATTGATGCTACATGGTCATTAGCCAGTAATGGCACATTAACTATCATTGGAACAGGCGATATAGTTGATTACCATAGTACTGATGATGCGCCATGGATGACATACAGGAATGAAATTAAGCACCTAGTTATTTCCGATGGGATAACCGGAATCGGAAATTGGGCGTTTGCCCTCTGTACTATGGAAGATATAAGCATTCCTGACAGTGTATCTCGTATTGGTACTGGCGCTTTCTTCTATAGCAAGGACTTTAGCAATATAACCATTCCAGGCAGTGTGAAAGTCATTGGTGATCAAGCTTTTATGAATTGTGAAAAGCTCTCAAATCTAACACTTTCTTCGGGTCTACAGAACATCGGCAAGCAAGCTTTCTGGGCTTGTAGGAACTTGAAATCTGTCACGATTCCCAACAGCGTAACAACCTTGGGCGATTCTGCCTTCAATCATTGCACGTCGCTCTCATATGCAAAGCTTTCAAATCGTTTAAAAGTCGTTAGTGCTTTTGCTTTCAACGATTGTAGCAGCTTAGTGACCATTATTATTCCCCACGGAATCACAGATATTGAAGAATATGCTTTCACCGATGCTATTCTTTCCAGTATAACCATTCCCCAAAGTGTCATAAGTATTGGTAATTCCGCATTTTGGCGGTGCTATTCTCTAACAGATGTCTACTACGCTGGTACAGCAGCGGACTGGGGAAAAATTGCCATAGCGGACAATAATAAGAAATTGACCAACGCCACCATCCACTATGCCGGTCTGGGCGTACCCACCATGACGCTGACCAATGCCAGTAACGGCAATCCCATCATCAAGTGGACAAAAGTCAACGGTGCGGCGCAGTATGAGGTCTACCGCTCCGACACCGGCAAGGACAACACCTTCAAAATCATCCGCCGCACGGCGGGATTGACCTACACGGATACCAACACAGTTGCAGGC
>CAKTMQ010000019.1 GCA_934573945.1 uncultured Oscillospiraceae bacterium
GCAGGACGCACTACTCTCGACAGAGAGTATAGAAGTGCGCCCTTTAGTTCCTAAAGGGATTTTATCAGTTCGACAAACTTGAATTGTTTACTGTTTCTTCTTTACAACGAAACCAATAACGAACAAAATAATTGCAGGAATTACCAAAAACAAAGCATTTACTAACACCCACAAATAAAAAGGCGCAGAGTTTAGCGATGTTGAGTATTGAGTATAATCAACGATGCTCTTAATAACAAATACAATCAACAGAATGAGACTCACAATGTTGCATATCATAGGTACTTTCTGTTTCATTCTAAACACCTCAATAAACACCGATTTGTCAGCCTCATTCTATCACACTCTCGGCGCATTTTCCGGCTTGCGCATTGCAGCGGCAGTGCAATGGATTGCGAGTTATAGCTCGGCAATCTGCTCTACTGCATACAGCGGCAAATTCACAAGCCGGTCTTCTTTTTTGAAATCTGCCATCGAAGTGCGGACGGCGATTTCTGGTGCAAACTTCTCCTGATAGGTTTTTAAGCTCTTTGCCCGGAGGTTGGTTTCAGCCTTCACCTCTACGGGAATCACTTGTTCACCTGTATCCACGATGAAGTCAATTTCGCAGGACCCTCTGTCATTGGTGTAGTAATAAACGCCCAGATCCTCAATGGTTTTCAGCTGCTGGCAAACATACTGCTCCATAAGGGCACCTTTGAACTCAATAAAGAGGTCGTTTCCGTCCAGCAAGGTGCGCTGGCGGAGGCCTGCCATACACCCAAGCAGCCCCACATCCACAAGGAACAGCTTGAATGCTTTCAAGTCCTCATAGGCCTTCAGGGGAATTCCGGCAGCGTTTACACGGCTGATCTTGTGAACCAGTCCACAATCGGAAAGCCACAGAATCGCCGTTTCATAATCCTTGGCTCGTGCGCCTTCCCGAACGAGGCCATAGACGAACTTTTTGTTTTCTCTTGCCAACTGCGAGGGGATGCTGTTCCAAAGCATGCGGATCTTGGGAACGATCTCATTCGGTGCGTGTTTGGAAAAGTCCTGCTCATAAGCGGCAAGGATTCTCTTTTGTATCTCGCGGACCTCATTAAAATCCTTATTCTCCGCAAAGCTCTGCACCGCTTCCGGCATACCGCCCACAAAATAGTACTGCTTGAGCGCATCAATGTAGGTCTGCTTAAAGCTCGTAATCATTGGATAATCCTGCCTGCTGAGCAGCTCTGCAAAGCGCTCCTTGCCGGTAGCCGTCAAAAACTCCTTGAAAGAGAGCGGGTATAGCTTCAAAAAATCCACTTTGCCCACCGGGAAAGAAGTGCCTTCATGCAGGGCAATGCCCAGCAGAGAGCCTGCGCATACAATGTGGTACTCCGGCGCATTTTCGTAAAAGTACTTGAGAGAGCTGAGCGCTCTTGGCACTTCCTGCACCTCATCAAAAATCAGGAGGGTGTGGTCGGGATCAATTTTCCGACCGGAATACAACTCCAACCCCATAATCAAACGATCTGTATCCAAATCAGAGTCAAACAGCTCGGCCATTCTGGAATTGGAATCGAAGTTGATATATACGGTATCGGTATAATAGAGCCTTCCGAATTCCTTCATCAGCCAGGTTTTCCCGACCTGCCGTGCGCCCTCAATAATCAGCGGCTTCCGCCGCTTGCTTTCTTTCCATTTCAGTAGCTTTTCCATTGCGATTCGGTACATACTTGCACCCCCTATCTCATACCGCAAATATAGTATACCACCGAATCGCAAAAAATGCAACGAACTTTGGACTTGAAACCGCATTTTTACAGCGAACTTATGCTGTGCTCGTACACTTTTTACAACTAACTTTGAGACAAGCACTGGATCAACAACAGATTTCAGTTTTGTAGGGAACTTTTGCCAGATTTTTCCGCTGTATGTTCCCCATGCTGTCTTTGTTATTCCGCTTCTTCTTCAGCGTGAAAACCAGCCATAAATCTTTTCAGCAGGAATGCACAGAAGTACGGGAAGGTGTATATTCTATCCTCATGCCCAATATTGTTCTTTGACAGCTTAATCCCATATCTGTTATCCGGGTGGTGATCAGAGGCAATCAATGTTTTCATTGATTTTGCCCGCCCACTTTTCGCCTTTACTTCAACAGGAATCAAGGATGCGGTTGAACGAATGAAGAAATCGGCTTCCAGTGTGGAATCCTCTTTTTTGTAATAGAACAGCTTATATCCTTGCTTGATGAGCGCTTCTCCTACCATGTTCTCATAGAGGGCTCCCTTATAAACACCCAGGTTCTTATTGGCTCTTAAATCCTCCTGCGATTCATCATCCAGCATGGATACCAAAAGACCCGTATCCGCAAAATACAGCTTGAATGTGTCGGGCTCGTAATTACCTCCCAATGGCAGTTCCGGAAACTCCATGCAGTAACAAATGCCTGCGGACTTTTTGTCTTTCCATATACGGGTTTTATATCTTCTGCAGCTGCCGCTGCAGCAGGCGGGTAACGGTGTCGGCAAACCAGCCCACGGCGGGGATCCGCTCCAGCGCCTGTCCGTAAATATGATGTGCGTCGTCCAGCTCCCGGTTGCTGCCGGTAAAAATACACACGGGGTGAATGCCCTGCCGCCGCAGGCTCGTCGTCTCTTCGGCGGTATCCTCCACGCCCCGCTTGCCGCTGTAGCTGTAGCCACCCAGCAGCAGCGCGCCCACGGGAATACGCTGGTCATCGTTGGGACTGGCATCCGACAGGATCAGCAGCAGACGGTTTTCCTCCGCCGGCGTCCGCCGCATCAGCCAGCCCATGGCGCGCAGCGCCAGACCGTCACGATTCCAGCCGGCCGCCACATAGTCAAACAGCCTGTCGTTCTCCTCCGGATGGTCGTGATCCCGCAGGATGCGCAGCACCGTACAGCCGCTGACGGAACAGAAGGCCGTAACGCGCACGGGGATACGGCAGCGATCCAGACTCTCCGCGATCAGATATGCCTGGGTCGCCAGCTTTTCCTGCTGCCGGTTCTGGGAGGCGGAGCCGTCCAGAAGAATGTCCACCGTCAGGTCTCCCGGCTGGTCGTGCTGCCGGCGGACAAACACCCGCTCATCCTCCAGCGCCGCTGCGCGCCACGCCAGATCGCCCCGCAGCTGACCCGCACGCGCCGGTGCGCCGTCCTCGTCCTGCCGCAGCAGCAGCGTATTTTGCAGCTTTTGGGTCAACTGGGCGATCGCCATACGGTTCTGTGCCAGATGCGCCTGATAGTAGGCGCGGTTTTTCTCCCGCTGCCGCCGGAAATTTTCCGCGTCCCACGCCGCTTCCGGGCTGATGTCCCGCCGGGGCGGCTCACCCTTCGTAAAGTGCAGACGGCAGTTCCGGTGCGCACCCGTACACAGGGTACGTTCCACCTCCGCCAGCTCCGACGGCGTCAGCATGGACGTGCCGAAGCAGTCCTCCACATAGCGCCGGAGGATGGGCTCCGGCGTTTTTCCCTGCAAAAAGGACAGCAGGCGTGCGCCCTTTCCGCCGCCGGCGCCGCCGGTGCCGCTGTCGCCGCTGTCCCGCGCCAGCGCCCGCAGGGCGTTGGGACGGATGATGCGGAAGCCGCCCTTTCCTGTGAGCTGCCGTCCTGCCCATGCCGCCCACTGGCGGTCGGTGATGCTGCGCCGCGCCCGGTGGAAGAACCGGTACAGTAGCTCCTCTGTCTGCTGGACGATCTTCTGCTCGTCCCAGTCCGGGGAAAAACGCAGCGCGTCCAGCACCGCTCCCTGCCACGGATCCTCCCGCTGCGCCTGTCCCAGCACCCGCAGCGCCCACGCCCGGTGCAGGCTGTCCAGGCTCTCCTTTTCCCCGCCGGAACGGCTCTCCGTCAGCAGCTGGCGGGCGTAGTCCGCCCGCAGCGCCGCCAGCACAGGACGCCGAGCCGCCTCCCGGCCATAGAGGGCGTGTTCCAGCCCCAGCCAGAACAGATCTGTATAGAGCTCCCCCTGCGGCTGCTGCTGAAAAGCGTGCAGCATAGGCTGAAATCTCTCAAAGGCATATTCCCGGTACGCCAGACCGATCACCGTGTTGCTGTACAGCCGCGGGTCACCGGCGGCGTCCAACGAGACCAGCTCTGTCTGGATGTCATAGCGGCCGGCGCCGTTCCAGATCTGGTTCTCCGCCCGCCGGTTCTGTAATTCCTCACGATCCATGTCAATCTCCGAACAGCTGTCCCCGGTCGGCGTTCTGCGGGATGCGCGCCCACACGGTGTCCGCTGCCAGCTGCCGTTCAAACGGCTCGAAAGCCTTGTTGATGATGCCCAGCCGCAGCGCCTGCCCGGAGGGGATACCCTTCTCGATCAGCCGGATGGCCGCCAGCAGTCCCCGCAGATCCAGCGCCTTAGTGGAGATCTCACCGCTGTCACACTTCTGCCGCAGGTCGCGGAACAGTGCGGCGAACTGCTCTGACCACTGGGGCTTCAGGGCGGGGAAACTGCGCCGCAGCAGCTTCTGCAGATTCTCGTCGCTGATGACCGGCATATCCAGCACCACGAAGCGGGAAACCAGCGCCTCGTTCAGCTCCCGGGTACCGGCGTAGCCGTAGTTCATGGTGCCAATAAAGCGGGTGGCCTCATCCAGCTCGATGCGCTCGTAGCCGGGCACGTCGATAACCCGGCGGTGATCCAGCGTGGCGTGGAGCACAGCCAGCGCCTCGTTCTTTGCCATATTGACCTCGTCCAGTACGCCGAAGCCGCCCATATGAGCGCAGCGGCAGATGGGGCCTTCCCGGAACACCACCTGTCCGTTCTGCAGCGTATCGGCGCCGATCAGTGCCGCCGCGTCCACGTTGACATACATGGACACATCCCACACCGGGCGGGCAAACACCGCCGCCAGATTCTCCGCCAGCACATTTTTTCCCGTGGCCTTTGGCCCTGCCAGCAGCAGATGCTCGCCGCACAGCAGTGCGGTAGCGGCACTCTCCCAGACCTCCCTGCCGTAGTAGAGAACGTGGGGATGTGGAATACGGGCTGCTGCCTCTGGCGGTGCGGAATGCACCGCCGTGAAACGCTGTATCTCCTCCAGCAGGGCGGGATCGATGCCCTCTTCCCGTAGCTCTTTCCAAATATCCATAGGTCGCGCTCCTTCCCCCGGATGGAATTTTCGCCGTATTATACACCCGCTTTACGTTAAACGCACGTTAAGGATTCTGTCGAAAGTCGGCTTTCCGGGCTTGTCAAAAACGGGCTGCACTCTTTTTGACAAAATAGATTCCGCCCTGACCTGCATTTTTTTCACCCATAAATGTGCAAAAAAATACGTCCGCGCAGAATATTTTTGCCACGCATCTGCCCGCGGTAAAAAATGATTCAAACGGCTCGCCGCCATAGTGGGCGGCGCATTCCGCGAATTTTTTCCAACAGACTGCGAAAACCGGATCGCCCTGCGGGCGATCCGGTTTTTTATCGGTACAATAGCCGTTATACTTCCTTCTCGGGTTTGTGGAACGTCCGTCCCTGATGGGAGTGGCGCAAAGCTGCCACCGCCGCTGCCGCCAGCCCAAAGGCCGCTGCCGGCAGGATCCAGGACAGTCCCAGCTCATACAGGGGCAGCTTCTCCACGAAAGCCAGACTGACGCCGTGGGCGTGCAGGGTACACAGTACGCTGGTCACCAGTGCGCCGACCACGGCGCCGCGGCTGACATAGTCGTGCACCTTGGGCATCACCAGCGAGATGAGGATCAGCACCAGCGTGGGGGGATACACTACGTCCAGCACCGGGGCGGCAATGGAGACGATTCGATCCAGACCCAGGTTGGACACCACGGCGCTGAACACGCAGATGACCACCACAAACACCTGATAGGACACCTTGCCGCGGCACAGCTCCGCAAAGAAGGCGGCGGCAGAGCTGGTCAGTGCCACGGCGGTGGTCACGCAGGCCAGACCCACTACCACGCCGAACAGCACCACGCCTACCTTGCCCATCAGAGCTTCCACGATAGCCATGACCAGCTGTGCCCGGCCGATGGCGCCGGTGTACTGGGTGGAAACGGTGGCGCCCAGATAGGCCAGTCCCATATAGACTGCCAGCAGCAGGGCGCCGGCCAGCAGTGCGGCGCCGCTCATGACCTTGAACTTCTTTCCCGTCTCGGTATAGCCCTTGTCGATCACGCTCTGGAGCACAATGATGCCGATGGGCAGGGCAGCCAGCGCGTCCATGGTCTGATAGCCGGCCTTGATGCCGGTCACAGCCACATTGCTGATCTGGGGCAGCGCGGCGATCTCACCCAGCGGAGAGATGACGCCCTTCACAATGATCACCGCCAGACCCAACAGCAGCAGCGGCGTGAGGATCTTGCCCACGATGTCCACCACGGCGGACTGCTTGATACACAGTCCCAGGATCAGCGCGAAAAACAGCACGGAGAACAGCACCGCGGACACACCGGGCAGATTGGGCACGATGGCCATCTCATAGGTGGTGGCAGAGGTGCGGGGGATGGCCAGCATGGGGCCGATGCAGAGGATGATGGCGCACATCAGGATCCTGGAGGGGATCCTGCCGATCCGATCCGTCACCGCCTCACTGCTGCCGACCCGCAGCAGCGCAAACATTCCCAGCAGCGCCAGACCGATGTCCGCGAGAAAATAGGCGGAAAACCCGGTCATCCACTGAGAGCCCGCCTCCATCCCCAGATACGGGGGAAACACCACATTACCCGCGCCGAAAAACATGGAAAACAGCGCAAAACCCACCACGATCACATCCCGGAGACCGTGTCCCTTCTTCTGTGCACACATATGCTACTCATTCCTTTCTCTTCCGCATCACCCTGCGGGTCATGCAAATCCTACATATAGAGTATCATTTTTTTCATGGTCGCGGAATTGAGCGTTGTTCATCGGGTAATTAAAAAAATTCATGATGCATAAACTGACTCCGGGATTTACAAGTTTCTTGTCAAATTCTTATCAAATGCGGTGTTGAAAAGCCAATCAAATTGTGATATATTGGAAAATAGTGCCATGTTTATTGTGCAATATGCATACAAGTCACTTGTTAACGATTTGTCAAGAACAGAAAGTGAGGTTCCTATGGACGATCACAAGCTGCGGGCGCTCCTCACAGCGGTACAGTGCGGCAGTTTCGGCAAGGCAGCCGCCCAGCTGGGCTATACCCAGTCCGCCATGACCCATCTGGTCAACAAGCTGGAGGCGGAGTTGGGCTGCACGCTGCTGCTGCGCAGCAGCAAGGGCGTCTGCCTGTCGGAGGAGGGCGAATACCTGCTGCCCTATATCAACAATGTGATCAATGCCTGCGATGCGCTGCGGAACGAGGCGGAAGGCCAGGGCGACCTCTATGGCCGGACACTGCGCATCGGCTGCTTTGCCAGCATTGCCCGGGCACGGCTGCCGGAGCTGCTGGCCAAATTCCGCAAGCAGCACCCGGAGATCAAGGTGGACGTGCTGGTGCAGGGCAACGAACTGGCCGAGGCGCTGGAGGAGGGACGTATCCAGCTGGCCATTGTGGACGAATCCTGCGGTCGCGGCTTCCACTGGACGCCGCTGACGGACGCACCGCTGATCGCTGTAGTGCCGCCGGACTTCCCCTGGACAGAAAAGACCATCTCCCTGCAGCGGCTGCTGCAGGAGCCGTTCCTGTCCAGTCCCGAGCAATACGTGGAACCGCTGCTGCCGCCGGACACACCCCGGCTGGAGGTCACTGCGTCGGACGACGGCGCGATCCTGTCCATGGTGGCGGGCGGTCTGGGCGTATCCGTTCTCTCCGCCTTCTCTCTGGCCGGCTACGAGGGGCAGGTGCGGGCGATCCCGCTGGAGCAGCCGGTTTTCCGCCGGCTGGGCGTGGCGGTCAAGTCCATTCCCGCCGCCAACACCGCCGCACGGCTCTTTCTCTCCTTCCTGAAGCGGCAGTATCACGACGCGCTCCCCTCATCCGACACCGCTTCCGACTCCTGACACTGCTGCACACAAGACCCGCAGACGCATGGCGTCTGCGGGTCTTGTCTCATCTTATGTACTTTATTGTTCGTGTTCTTCTGTGTAAAAGCCGCATCCGTACCTTTTACCGCAGCTCTGCCAGCTCGCAGACCAGCTGCTCCGTCTTTTCCCAGCCGATGCAGGCGTCGGTGATGGACAGGCCGTACACACCTCCCTCCGGCTTCTGGTTGCCGTCCAGCAGATAGGACTCGATCATCAGGCCCTTGACCATGCGGCGGATGTCATCGCTGTGGCGGGTGCTGTGGAGCACCTCCTTGGCGATGCGCGCCTGCTGATCCCACTTCTTGCCGGAGTTGGAGTGATTGGTATCGATGACCACGGCGGGATTCTGCAGGTCGCTTTTGGCATACAGCTCCCACAGCTGGCTGAGATCCTCGTAGTGATAGTTGGGCAGTGCGCGTCCGTATTTGTTGACGGAGCCGCGGAGGATGGCGTGCGCCAGCGGGTTGCCCTTGCTGTGTGCCTCCCACTGGGAGAACAGGAAGGTATGGGGATGCTGCGCCGCCATGATGGAGTTCATCATCACGGTCAGATCGCCGCTGGTGGGGTTCTTCATGCCCACCGGCACATCCACACCGCTGGCGATCAGCCGGTGCTGCTGATCCTCCACAGAGCGGGCACCGATGGCCACATAGGACAGAATGTCCGACAGGTACAGGTAGTTCTCAGGATACAGCAGCTCATCCGCACCGGAGAAGCCGGTCTGCTCCAGCACCTTCATGTGCATTTTGCGGATGGCGATCAGCCCCTTGAGGATGTCCGGTTCGCCGTTGGGATCCGGCTGATGGAGCATTCCCTTATAGCCGTCGCCGGTGGTGCGGGGCTTGTTGCTGTAGATACGGGGCACCAGCAGGATCTTATCCGCCACACGCTCCTGCAGCCGCGCCAGCCGTCCCACATAGTCCAGCACCGCGTCCTCGCGGTCGGCGGAGCAGGGGCCGATCAGCAGCAGCAGCCGGTCATCTTCGCCGGTGAGCACCGCCCGGATCTGGCGGTCGTTATACTGTTTTCGCTGTGCCAGCTCCTCGGACACGGGGTACATATCCTTGATGGTCTGCGGGGTGGGCAGCTTACGCTTGAATTCCATGTTCATGGGAAGTGCTTCCTTTCTGTTGTGTCCGCCTGCAACGGCACGTGATGGGTTGGTCAGGGACGGATGTCTGCCCGCAGTCCCAGCTGCTGCAGCACGTCAAAGAAATCGGGATAGCTCTTGTTCACCGCCTCCGCGCCGCAGATGGTGCCGCCTGTGGCGGCAGCCAGCACCGACAGCGCCATGACGATGCGGTGGTCGTTGTGTCCGTCCAGCGGCCGGCAGGGCGGCCTGACGCCGCCGCCGGGAATGATGACCCGGTTCTCCTCCGCCGTCAAGTGGACGCCGAATTTTGCCAGCTCCTGCGCCATGGCGGCCACCCGGTCGCTCTCCTTGATGCGCAGACGGCGGGTACCGGTGAATACGGCGCCGTGTCCCCGGGCGGCGGCGGCAAACAGCACCGGCCCCAGATCGGGGCAGGCGCCGAGATCCAGCGCCGCGCCGGGCTGCCGCAGCCGCGCCAGCATCTGTCGGCACACCCGGTCACCCTGCAGGCTGTCCTGCCGCAGACCGGTGACCTGTACACCGTCCCCCAGCGCCAGCAGAAAGGCGGCGTTGGACCAGTCCCCCTCCACCGTGGCGCTGCGGCACCGATACCGCTGTCCGCCGGGAATGAAAAAGAGGTTTTCCTCCCGCTCCTCCGTCTGTACGCCGAAGGATGCCATCACATCCCTAGTGATGGCGATATAGGGGCGGCTCTCCACCGGCGGCAGCACACGGACGGTGCTGCCGCCGGACAGCAGAGGCAGCGCCAGCAGCAGGCCGGATACGAACTGGCTGCTCACGTCGCCCCGCAGTACGTAGTCACCGGCGGCAAGGGCGCCCCGGAACACAACGGAATCGGACGTCTTTTCTACAGAGATGCCCTTTTCCGGCAGGATCGTCTCATAAATGCCCACCCCGCGCTCCAGCAGCCGCGGCGTGCCGGTAAAGACCGCACGTCCGGCGGGCACCAGCGCCGGCGGGATGAAAAAGCGCAGCGTGCTGCCGCTTTCACGGCAGGGGTAAACGGCATCCGCTGCGGCATGGCCGCCGGTGCCGGTGACGTAAGCGGTATCGCCCTCCAACCGGCACCCTCCGCCCATGGCGCGGATGCAGTCCATAGTGGCCGCCATGTCCTGGCTTCGGGAGATCCCCGTGATGCGGCTCTCTCCTGCCGCCAGCGCACTGCACAGCAGCATCCGGTGGCCGCAGCTCTTGGACGGCGGCGCCGCCACGGTGCCCCGCGGTCTGCCCGGATAGATGGTGACGTTCACAGCGCCTGCGCTCCCTTCAGCAAAATGTCCATCGCCTCATTGTAACCGGCAAAGCCCTTGCCTGCCACAGTGGCCACACAGGCGGCGCGGACAAAGCTGACCTGCCGGAAATCCTCCCGGCTGGACACGTCGGAGATATGTACCTCTACCGTGGGGATGCCCACCGCCTTCAGCGCGTCCAGCAGCGCCACGCTGGTGTGGGTATAGGCGGCGGGATTGAAAATGATGCCGTCCACCTTGTCATCGTATGCCTGCTGGATGGCGTCCACCAGCGCGCCCTCGTGGTTGGACTGGAAAAAGGAGACATCCACCTGCCGCTCCGCCGCATGGGCGCGAATCAGCGCCTGCAGATCCGCATAGGTGCCGCTGCCGTAAATGGCGGGCTCCCGGATGCCCAGCATATTCAGATTGGGGCCGTTAAGCACCAGTATTTTCATTCGATCCACTCCTTTTCGATGCGCCGGGCGGTGTCCTCCACGGAGCCGTTGCCGTCGATGTGCAGGTTTGCCGCCGCGCAGTACCGGTCATACCGCTCCTCATAGCGGCGGCGCAGGGAATCCCGGTCGGCGGACAGGGGACGATCCGCCGTGGCGATCAGATGTTCCGGCGCACGATCCAGAAACACCAGCGTGCCGTTCTGACGCAGGGCGTCGATGTTCTCCTGCCGCAGAATGGCGCCGCCGCCGGTGGCGATCACCTGCCCTCCCACAGCGGAGAGGGCAGCGATGGCCTCCTGTTCCCGGTCGCGGAACGCCGCCTCGCCGCAGAGCTGGAAATAGCGGGCAATGGGCATACCGGTCTGCTGTACCACCAGCTCATCGCTGTCGGTAAACCGCTTGCCGGTCAGCTGTGCCAGCCGCTGTCCCACAGTGGTCTTGCCGGAGGAGGGCATCCCGATCAGCACGATGTTCTCCACCTGCCGGCGCACGGTTTGGAACGCCAGCTCAATATCCCGCTCCGCTGTCTCGCAGCCGCGGAACAGGGCGCTGGCATAGGTGGCCTGCGCCGCCAGCATATACAGCCCGCCCTCGGCGGGGATCCCCCGCTGCCGCGCCTGCAACACCAGCCGGGTACGCAGGGGATTGTACACCGCGTCCACCACGCCGGACAGCTGCGGGAACGATGCCAGATCCACCGGGCAGCCCGTGACGGCGGGATACATCCCGCAGGGGGTGGTATTGATCAGGATCTGCGCATCGCTGTGGCAGCGGACGGCCTCCTCGTAGGTCAGAGCGCCGTCCTGTCCGCTGCGGGAGACCTTGCAGAGCTCAGCGGCGCCCATATGTGCCGCCACCGCCTGTGCGGTTCTGGAGGTGCCGCCTGTGCCCAGGATCATCACTTTTTTACCCTGCAGCTCCAGACCCAGGTGGCGGATCAGCGCCGCCATACCGGCAAAATCCGTGTTATAGCCGCAGAGCCTGCCGCCCCGGTTCACAATGGCGTTGACGGCGCCGATACGGCGGGCGGTATCGGATAGTTCATCCAGATAGGGGATAACCTGCTGCTTGTAGGGGATGGTCACATTGATGCCGCCGAACTCGCGCCGCCGGAGAAAATCCGCCAGCGCCTCCGGCTCCAGCTCCCACAGGCGGTACGCGTAATCCGCCAGCGTCTGATGGATCTGCGGCGAATAGCTGTGTCCCAGCTTTCGCCCGATCAGCCCGCAGATCATTGTGCTTCCCCCTTTGTAAAGTAATCGGTGCCGAAGCGCTGCGCCAGCAGATCGCACACCACCAGCGCCGTAACACTGTCCAGCACAGGGCAGATACGGCGGATGATGGCGGGGTCGTGGCGCCCGCGAATGGTCATCTCGGCGTCCTCCCCACGGAGGAAGTCCACCGTCTGCTGAAGCCGGGCGATGGACGGCGTGGGCTTCACAGCGCACTGGAACACCACGGGCATACCGTTGGTGATGCCGCCGTTGATGCCGCCGTTGTGGTTGGTGGCGGTGACCACGCGGTCACCCGCCATACGCAGCGGATCGTTGAATACGGAGCCGCGCTGTCCGGCGGCGGAGAAACCGCTGCCGAACTCAATGCCCTTGATGCCGCCGATGGAGAACACGGCGTGACTCAGCAGACCCTCCACGCTGTCGAACCATGGCTCGCCCACACCGGCAGGCAGACCGCAGACCGCCGTCTGCGTTACGCCGCCGATACTGTCACAGGCGTCCCGGGCAGCGAGAATCTCACGGCCGATGCCCTCGGCGGCAGTGCTGTCCAGCACGGGAAATGCGGCGTCCCGCAGCGCGGCGACATCCGACTGTACATCGTCGCCAAAGGGACGATCCCACATCTGTCCGCAGCGGAGGATGTGGGTGCCGACCGTGACGCCGGTACCGGCCAGCGCCGTCAGCAAAACAGCGCCCGCCGCCACCAGCGGCGCCGTGACACGGCCGGAGAAATGACCGCCGCCGCGCCAGTCCTCAAAGCCGTGATACTTGCAGTAAGCCGCATAGTCGGCATGGGACGGCCGTGCCAGCCCGTAGGTATAGTCGCCGCTGCGGGTGTTCTCATTTGGGATAACGATGGTCAGCGGCGTGCCGGTGGTGCGCCCCTGATAGACGCCGCTGAGGATCTGATAGTGATCCGGCTCCTGCCGCGGCGTGTCCATGGCGGAGACGGGGCGGCGCCTGGAAAGCTGACGGCGGATGAACGCCTCGTCCACCGGCAGGCCCGGCGCCAGCCCGTCCAGCACAGCACCCACGGCGGCGCCGTGGCTTTCACCGAACAGCGTCAGAGTAATGGCATGACCAAAGGTATTTTTCATAGCAAAACGCCCTCCAACTGGTTCAGGATCTCCTCCGGCGTCATGGCGGCGAAGCGGAATGTCCCGGCCTCCTCCACCAGCACCGCCGTAACGGTGCCACCGGTCTCTCCCTTTTTATCATGGCGCAGATAGGGCAGCAGCGTCTCCCGGGAGGTGGCGACTGCGGTAGGGAGACCGTACTTCTGCAAAATCGGCAGCAGCTGTGCCCGCACAGCCGGTGTGCACATAGGCAGCATCCCCAGCGCCACACACTCCCCGTGGAGCATCTGGCCGTGATAGCTGCTTTCGATGGCGTGTCCCACCGTGTGCCCGAAGTTCAGCACCCGGCGCAGCCCCTTTTCCAGCGGATCCTGCTCCACCACCCGCTTTTTGATGGTCAGGGAGCGGGCGATAATCTCCGGCAGCAGCGCCGTCAGATCGCCGCCCTTCCGGATCGTCTCCAGCAGCGCCGCGTCGCAGGTCACCGCCATCTTGATGCTCTCGGCGAGACCGGCGCTGATCTGACGGGTCGGCAGGGAGCGCAGCGTATCCGGATCAATGAGCACGGCGCGGGGCTGGTGGAACGCGCCTACGATGTTCTTCACACCGTCCATATCAATGGCGGTCTTGCCGCCGATGGAGGAGTCCACCTGCGCCAGCAGGGTGGTGGGGATGTTGTAAAAATCCACGCCGCGCATATAGGTGGCGGCGGCAAACCCCGCCAGATCGCCCACCATACCGCCGCCCACCGCCGCGACACAGTCTCCGCGCCTCATCCCCAGCCGGAGCATGGCGCGCAGCAGCTGCTGATAGCTCTCGAAATTCTTGCTGCTCTCACCGGCGGGCAGCGTGCAGACCTCCGCCTGCCGGCAGGCGGCAGCCACCGCGGCGGCATAGCCGGAGGGCACGCCGGTATCCGTGACCACCAACACCCGCCGATCCAGATCAAGCAGCTCACCCGCGCGCTGCAGGGCACCTGCTTCTATATAAATGTTATAGCTGTCCTTTTCCAGTGAAACGGGGATGACCATGGCACTGCCTCTCTTTTCTCAGACATTGTTGGCGTAGTAGGAGCCCACCAGCCGCAGCTTGGCGCAGGTGGCGGACAACTCCTGCAGCATCTCCCGCCCGTTGGTGGTGTTGATGCTGCCCTCGGCCTCCACATAGAAGAAGTACTTCCAGGACAGATCCTTCATGGGGCGGCTGCGCAGCGTGCGCATATTGTAGCCGTGGGCGCCGATGATATTCAGCGTCTGCGCCAGCGAACCGGCGTCATTCTGCACGGTGTATACCAGCACAAAGTTTTCGTCCTCCCGCTTATGGCCGGCAGTGGGCTGGCTGCGGGTGCAGGACATGGCGGCGAAGCGGGTGGTGTTGTTCCTGCTGGTGTTGATGTCCCGCTCCAGCACCTCCAGTCCGAAGATGGCAGCGGCGTCCTCGGAGGCGATGGCGCCCAGCGTGGGGTCATTTTCCTCCCGGACGTGCTTTGCCGCCAGCGCCGTGTTGGCATAGGTCTCCGTCCGGAGACCGTGACGGCGGATGTAGTCGTCGCACTGGTGCAGCGCCTGAGGGTGGCTGACCACGGTTCTGACCGTGCCGGCCGTCGCGTTGGCCGTCCCCAGCAGGCTGTGGGAGACGTCCAGATCCAGCACCTGGTTGATGAACAGTTCCCCGGAGAACAGCAGATCCATCACCGTGCCCACCTCACCGGCATAGCTGTTTTCCAGCGGCAGCACCACGCTGTCCGCCTCGCCCCGCTCCACGGCGCGGTAAGCGGCGGTAAAGTCGGGATAGGACACCAGCTTGGCGTCGGGGAACATCCGGCGGGCGGCCAGATAGGCATAGGCGCCCTCGGTGCCGCAGTAGGCCACCTGCATTCCCTCCATCAGCCGTCCCTGATAGGCGCAGGACAGGTCGATGACGCTGCGCAGGAACTGCACATAATACGAGCCGATGTCCTCATCGGCGATATAGCCGCGGTTGCGGTCAATAAGCTGACGCTCCCGCTCCGCGTCCCGCACCGACAGCCCCCGCGCCTTCTTGAAAGCCGCCACCTGTGCGCTCAGTTTCATGCGCTGCTGAAACAGGGCTGCCATGTCCCTGTCGATGTCGTTGATCTGATTTCTGATCTGATCCAGTTCGCTCATAACCGTTGTCCCTTTCCAACATAAAAAAATCGGCTCTCCCTCAAGGGAAA
Source organism: uncultured Oscillospiraceae bacterium (assembly GCA_934573945.1). Classification (GTDB taxonomy): domain Bacteria; phylum Bacillota; class Clostridia; order Oscillospirales; family Oscillospiraceae; genus Vescimonas. Next base: position 15,263 of record CAKTMQ010000019.1, read on the forward strand.
GCCGTTCCAGATCGCATCCGCGCGGCGGTCTCACCGTCACATCAGACGCAGGCTCCCTGAGGCACTGCTTTACCGGTAAAGCAGCCAAAGCAAAAAAACAGCGCGCCAAAAGACGCACTGCTGGTAAAGCCGGAGAGAGCGCAGGAGATAGCCTGATGGGCGCACTGCACCACGGAAGCATTCGCGCAAGCCGTGTACCGTGCCATCGTAAAGCCACCTCCCAAACAGATTAAGGCAATTCTATGTCATTTTCCTCCGATAGTCAAGCCCCTGTCCGCTTTTCTTGCAAATGTACAAATACGGTGCGGCTTTTTGCCGCCGGATTGTGGCATCACGACGGTGCGGCCGCCGGAGTGTCTGTTTTCCCGCCGCTTCCCCGGCAAAAGCAAAGTCCCGCCGTCATAAACCCCGCTCCCGTCCCATATAGATAGCACAGTAACTGCATGGGAGTGGTGCGCTATCAAAGAAAATCTGGAACAGCGAGCCGAGGAGCTGGCTCTTTACCTCATCGAGAACCGGACGACTGTCCGCGCCGCCGCCAAACAATTCGGCATCAGCAAATCCACCGTCCACAAGGACATCAGTGAACGGCTGCCCCTGTATAACCGCCCGCTCTGGCTTCAGGTCAAGGCGCTGCTGGAGGAGAACAAGGCGCAGCGCCACATCCGCGGCGGGCTGGCTACCCGCCGCAAATATAAGGGCGCGTAAGGCAAGGCGCCGGGACGGCTGCGCGCTCCTCTCCGGCGGGGCGGCCCATTGCGTGTATAAACCCAGACGGAAAACCGTCTGGGTTTATCTGCTTATCAATGGCTGTCATTGCGAGCCAGTCCGCGCCGCGAAGCAAATACCCCTGAGGTGTACTGGCTCGCAATCCGTTCATTTTACTTATGATACAGTCTCTTGATCTCGTATTTCGGCTCGCAGCTGACGTGGATCCCCAGCCGCTTGTAGAGCTTGATGTCCTCCTCGGAGATGATCACCGAGAAATGGGCGTCGCAGCCCCGCAGGTTCTGCAGCTGTGCCTGCACCATGGCCGCCAGCGGGTTGGTCAGGCCGGAGATAGCCAGCGCCAGCAGCACCTCGTCGGAGTGGAGGCGGGGGTTGTGGTGCCCCAGATACTCCAGCTTCATCTTGCTGATCGGCTCGATAACGGAGGGTGGGATCAGCTCCAGCTTGTGGTCGATGCCCGCCAGCTTCTTCAGCGCATTGAGCAGCAGCGCCGCCGACGCGCCCAGCAGCGAGGAGGTCTTGCCGGTGACCACCGTGCCGTCCGGCAGGGTCATGGCGCCGGCCACGGTGCCGGAGTCCTCCGCCTTCTTCAGGCTGGCCACCACCGCCGGGCACTGCTCCGGCGACACACCCGCCTGCTGCATCAGCAGCTCCAGCTTCCGCACCACACACTCGTCACACTTGCCCCGCACCCGATCCACCGCGGCGGCATAATAGCGCCGCACGATCTCATGGCGGCTGGCGGTCTGGCACACCTCGTCGTCCACAATGGCAAAGCCCGCCATGTTCACGCCCATATCCGTGGGGGACTTGTAAGGGGACTCCCCCTGGATCTTCTGGAACATGGCGTTGAGCACCGGGAACACCTCCACGTCCCGGTTGTAGTTCACGGTGGTCACGCCGTAGGCCTCCAGGTGGAAGGGGTCGATCATATTCACGTCATTCAGGTCGGCGGTAGCCGCCTCATAGGCCAGATTCACCGGGTGCTTCAGCGGCAGGTTCCAGATGGGGAAGGTCTCATACTTGGCATAGCCCGCCCGGATGCCCCGCTTATGCTCGTGGTAGAGCTGACTCAGGCAAGTGGCCATCTTGCCGCTGCCCGGACCGGGCGCGGTGACCACCACCACACTGCGGCTGGTCTCGATATACTCGTTGCGCCCCAGACCCTCATCGGACACCACGTGCGCCACATCGGAGGGATAACCGGCAATGGGATAGTGCCTGTAGCTCTTCACACCCAGCGTCTCCAGCCGATGGATAAACGCCTCGGCGTTGGGCTGTCCGGCATACCGGGTGATAACCACGCTGCCCACATAGAAGCCCATGGAGCGGAACACGTCGATCAGCCGCAGCACGTCCTCATCGTAGGAAATGCCCAGATCGCCCCGCATCTTGCTCTTTTCGATGTCACCGGCGCAGATGGCCACCACGATCTCCACCTCGTCCCGCATGGTGCCCAGCATCCGGATCTTGCTGTCCGGCTGAAACCCCGGCAGCACCCGGGAGGCGTGGTGGTCGTCAAACAGCTTGCCGCCGAATTCCAGATACAGCTTGCCGCCGAACTGCGCGCGGCGCTGCCGGATATGCTCCGCCTGCAGCGCCAGGTATTTTTCATTGTCGAATCCCAGTTTCATCCCAATTTTCTCCCATTATCACAATATGCTGGTCATTATACCCCAACCGCCCCTGTGAAGGAAGCCTTTTCCGCCAAAAAACGCAGAGAAATGATGTAGAAATATTCCGTTATTTTTTGGCAAAAGCCACCGTTGCTTTTTCCTCGCCGCCGCGGTATACTGAAAAATATACCCCTATTTTAAGGAGGCCGTTTTTTATGGATCCCTACCGCTTCCACATCATGTGGCGCCGCGTCAACGAGGACGAGTTCCGGGATTTTTTCCAGACCAACGACATTGCCGAGGCCAAGGACTTCGCCATGCGTCTGGCCTTTGAGGAGACCAACGTGGTCTATGTGCAGGACGTCCGGCGCGGTGAGCCGGTGCGCGATTTCGACGCCGATATTTACCGGAATTGACCGGTCATATTTTACGCACCTCTGCCCATACTAGCGGCAGAGGTGATTTTTTATGGCAAAGTCTCAAAAGCCCTTCTCCCATGACGCCACACCGGACGTCCACGCCTTTTCAGCGCCGCCGGAAAACGTGAAGGAACTGATCAATATGTACGGCACCTATAATATCCAGCGCACGCTGGACACCACCAACACCTTTCCCCTGATCGGCCACGGTCTGCCCAGGCAGCTGCGTGACCTGCATCTGGACAAGCACGACCTGGAGCAGCTGTGACCCCGTGTCCGTTTCCCCTGTGGGAAACGGACACTTTTTTAGGGTCTATAACGCCCCTTTATAGGGTACAAAAGGGGGCTTTATGGGGTGCATTTCTTGACGTTTTTCCCCCGTTTTGCTATACTGAAAACCGAAAATGGCATTTACCGCCGCGGCGCCTGCCGCCGGACAGACGCTGCGGCACCGGCAGAAAGGGGCGTTCTTATGACCTTACAGCAGCTGAAATACGTTTCCATGGTGGAGAAGTGCGGCTCCTTCAGCCGCGCCGCCCAGAAGCTGTACGTCTCCCAACCCAGCATCAGCAATCTGGTCAACGCGCTGGAGGAGGAGCTGGGGATCACCATCTTTACCCGCTCCTCCACCGGCATCGCCATCACCAACGAGGGACGGGAGCTGCTGAAGCTCAGCAACCGTCTGCTGCGGGACGCAGACTACATCAGCGAATATTTTCTCGGCGGCGCCGACCGGCAGAAGCCCACCTTCTTCGTCAGCAGCCAGCACTACGATTTCGTAGTCAGCGCCTTTGAGGAGTTTCTGGGACAGATCGACGCGGACGCCTACACGCTGGGGCTGAACCAGACCCAGACCGCCGCCGTGATCGAGGACGTGCGGAAGCAGTACAGCGACATTGGGGTCATCTTCCTGTCCGACGTGAACCGCCGCCACATGAGCCGGGTGCTGGAGGACAACAACCTGGCCTTCCACCCCCTGCTGCGCTCCACCCCCCCACGCTTTCATGTCCATCCGCCATCCCCTCGCCCGACGGCCACAGGTAAAGCCGGAGGAGCTGATGGACTATCCCTGCATTGTCTACGAGCAGAACGCCGACTCCCCCGCCTTCTTCTCGGAGGAGATGATACTGCCCAACTTTTATCCGCCCAAGACCGTGTACATCAGCGACCTCTACGTCAGCACTGCCCTGATGCGCCACTGCAATGCCTACGACGTGGGCACCGGCGTGATCTCTCCCCGGCTGGCGCAGGAGGTGGCCTGCGTGCCCATCGACACGGAGGACACAGTGGACATCGGGTGGATCGGCATACAGGGGCGGGCCCTGCGCCCCATCGAGGAGACTTTCCTGCACTGCCTGACGGGACAGTTGCAGGCAGCGCAGGGCTAAAGCTTTTCCCTATGGGCGGCCATAGTATCCCCGTATTTCCCTTTCTATATCAGATGTGCTATGCTGACAGGCAGAACAGAAGCTGCCTGTCAGCATGATTTTCAGGGAGGTATTTTTTATGAGCCAGTTGATCATGAAGCATCCGGAATTTGATCCCCAGCAGGTAAAATTCGACACCGCCGAGGTACACGCCGGCGAGCCCCGGGATCCCTACGGCGCACTGATCCCGCCCATTTATCAGACGTCCACCTTCTACTTCGACTCCACCGACGATGCCGTCCGCGCCTGCGACGACTACGCCGAGAGCTTTGCCTACAGCCGCATCACCAATCCCTCTCAGGACTATCTGGAGCAGAAGCTGGCGGCGCTGGAGCACGGCAAGGGCGCCGTGGCCTATGCCTCCGGCATGGGCGCTGTGTCCGGCGCGCTGTTTGCCGCGCTGCAGTGCGGCGACCACGCCATTTTCACCAAGGCAAAGTACTCCGGCACCGAGGACGTGACCAACGACTGGCTGCCCCGCTTCGGCATCTCCTACGACACCTTCAACGCCGCCCATCCGGAGGAGCTGGAGCCCCTCATCAAGCCCAACACCAAGGTCATTTATCTGGAGAGCCCGGCCAATCCCACCATGGTACTGGTGGATCTGCAGGCGGTGGCGGAGATCGCCCACCGTCACGGCGTGAAGGTCTTTGTGGACAACACCTTTGCCACCCCCTACAACACCAATCCGCTGGATCTGGGCGTAGACGTGGTGATCCACAGCCTGACCAAGTACATCGGCGGACACGGCGACCTGCTGGGCGGCGCGGTGATCTCCAACGACGAGCAGTTCCTGCGCCAGTGCCGTCTTGGCACGCTGATGCACTTCGGCTCCGTGATGGCGCCCTTTACCGCTTTCCTGGTGTGCCGCGGCATCAAGACGCTGGGCGTGCGGATGCGGCAGTACAACGAAAACGCGCTGAAAATCGCCCGGTGGCTGGAGGCGGATCCTCGGATCGAAACGGTGCGCTATCCCTTCCTGGAGTCCAATCCCCAGTACGACATTGCCAAAAAGCAGATGCGGGGCGGCGGCGGCAT